>NZ_JANJGQ010000049.1:0-3151 GCF_030847595.1 Pseudoalteromonas sp. 20-92 | reverse complement strand
TTTACGCCATTGCCGCCAGTAGCACATTTTTATCCTACGGCGGATCCAATGATCTAAATCCACCGTTAACTGATAAGTGTTGGCTATTAGGTAATAGTGACCCCAGCCACGTAAATACTGCGTGAGTTTATGAATTTGTAGGGTCATTGAGATCCCCCAGTTGCGGTTAGTGAATTCTCTTACATTTGCTTTAAATTTTTTTAGCGGAATATTACAGTGAACAAAGGCATGAATAAATTGACCTTACGGGGTCAAACGAAAGTGAATGCCTTTAGTTTATGCTGCGGCAACTGTATTGCCTTGTTCATAATATAGAAAAGCTGCAAAATGCGATACATTAAAAAGGGGAAGTCCTTTTAACCTAAATTAAAGCTACTCAACCCCCTTAATAGCTTCCAAAACGCCAATTTAAACAATATCAAACACTTCAATATTCTGCGTAAAAATACAGTAATCAATTGAACCAAAATAGGAACTCAGCTATGGTTTGTTTATCAATAAAAACAAATAAAAAAACGAGTTAATCTACAGGCTCGTTAGAGTTACTTGTTCCATAGCTATACAGGAGTATTTAATTTGGAAAGGAAACACCAAGTCTTTGTATCTTCAACTTACAAAGACTTAATTGAAGAACGTAAAGAAGTTATCCATGCATTATTAGAATTAGACTGCATTCCTGCGGGTATGGAGCTTTTTCCTGCAACTGATGAAGATGCATGGTCATTGATCAAAGAGGTTATTGACGGTTGCGATTATTATTTACTTATAATCGCAGGTAAATATGGTTCTGTGAACACTGAAGGTATTGGTTATACGGAAATGGAATTTGATTATGCTATTAGCCAGCATAAGCCTGTAATTTGTTTTGTTCATGAAAATATTGATGACCTTAAATCGAACAAAGTCGAAAGTACAGAAATAGGGAAAAATAGGCTAAATGCTTTTAGAGACAAAGCACAGTCAAAACATTGTAAGTTTTGGGTTTCGGCTCATGATTTAGGTGGTAAAGTTTCTCGAAGTTTAATTCAATTAAGGAAGAAACATCCTTCTGATGGTTGGGTTCCTGGACAATATGCTGCCGATCAAGAAATGCTGTCTGAGATGGAAAGGCTGAGAACCAGAATTGCTGAATTAGAAGTGGAAGCATTAAGTAGAAAAGATGGTAAACCATCAAACTATGACGAATTAGAAAACGGCGAAGACATTCATACATTATACGCAAATCTTTATATAGATAAAAAAAGACAGAAAAAAGAAGTGGTATTTTTAGAAGCAACTTGGGATAAGTTATTCTCATATTGTGGAACTGAATTATCAGGTGAGTGCTCTACTGAAGAGTTAGCAGAAAAAATAAGGCTAGCATATTTTCATTCGTTACCTGAGGAATATGATGAGTTTATTCATTACAGTGACATAATCCTACAACGTATTTGTGAAGATCAAATTCATGTTCAATTTCAAGCTTTGGGCCTTATGGAGTCAGGTATTAAAAAGCGCGCAGTATCAGATAATAAAACATATTGGAGGCTAACTCCTTTTGGTGAAAGGTATTTAATTCAAATTAGGGCATTAAAAAAGGAACTCTAACAACACGCTCTGAGGTGGACAGCAAGCGCTAAAGCTCACTTTCCACCGCAAATTTTAACAGCGGTGATCCCTTACTTTTCAATGCAGTTAAGTAAGTTGATTCATCATAGGGCGTATGTGTTTTCCAGCACCTAAATAGGATTCGTATCCACTTAAATGCTAATGATCTGATGATTGTATTATGAGGTTTTCCTTTGGCTTCTTGCTGCCAACTATCGTGGCCAAGTAACGATGCTTTTGCCCAAAATGAATAACGCACAGATAATCCTGTCCATTCCACAAATGTTTGCCTTAAAATTTAGTGCATGAGTATCGCCAGTGTATCCATTCCTTCTTCCCACTGCGTTCGGTATGCGTATTTTGTATGTTCGCATCGCATTTATAACGGTCACAATTTGACCCCATAGCGGATGAAAATAATTAGGAAATTAGGATGGTACCCATACTAATTATTGCGAAAAAATCCAACAAAAACAGTGTGATGGGTGCATTGTTGTAAATAATGAATCACGTAAAAACTGAGCTGTGTAGACAAAGTGAAAGTAAAAATAGACAGCCCAATCGGGCTACGGTAGTGGTTTATTAAAGAATAGCAAACGACTCGGCTGTATCGAACCGGCTTTCCTTTAAATAAAAAGCGGAACATTACAGTGAATAAAGGCATGAATAAATTGACCTTACGGGGTCAAACGAAAGTGAATGCGCAATGGCAACTGTATTGTCTTGTTCATAATATAGAAAAGCTGCAAAACACGATGCATTAAGAAGGGTAAGCGCTTTTACCCTAAATAAAAGCCACTCAAGTACCCGTAATCCCGTCCAAAACGCCAATTAAAACAACACCAAACTCCCACTTTATATTCTGCATAAAATACAGTAATCGATTGAACCAAAATAGGAACTCAGCTATGGTTTGTTTATCAATAAAAATAAATAAAAAAACGAGTTAATCTACAGGCTCGTTAGGTGCAAATCGAGTATGGCTACACTTTATATATTTTCAGGATTGCCGGGAACTGGTAAAAGCACTTTAGCTGCGCTTTTAAGTAAACACCTTGGATCGTCGTATTTACGAGTTGATACAATTGAGCAATCCCTAAAGGATATCTGTGGTTTAAAGGTTTATGCTGAAGGTTATCAAATAGCTTATAGATTGGCTTCAGATATTTTAATACAAGGGCTGAATGTGGTTGGCGACTCATGTAACTCTGTTCCTGAATCTAGAGTTGAATGGGAGCAAACGGCTATTAATTCTGGTGCAAAATACGTTAATATAGAAATTAGTTGTTCTAATAAAATTGAGCATAAAATCAGAGTAGAAAGTCGTGATTCTCCTGTAAAAGGTTTGGCTTTACCATCGTGGGAAAGTGTAAATGCAAGAGAGTATCACCCTTGGAATTCGGAAATAGTCTCAATTGATACTGCTGGTGAATTACCTGAACGATCAATTCTAAAGCTTATTGAAAGGCTTGGTGTATAAATACACCTAATCGGGTAGCCGGAGGTCTCTAACCTCCAGCCCCCACACCACCCATCATGCGGGTCCGCAATGGGCGGTTCATCT
>NZ_JANJGQ010000048.1:0-4514 GCF_030847595.1 Pseudoalteromonas sp. 20-92 | reverse complement strand
GACATGGGGATGCTCCTTAAAAAAGGAGTATAAGATCATACTTTTAAGTCAAGGTAAAGTTCGTGATCTTGCCCTGTTAACCCTGAAAGTATTTTAGATCTTCAGCCTGTAGAGCAAATGCAGGTGTATTACAAACTCACTGATTTAAATATTAAATTTAAGGAGCTTGAGGAGTGTGCTGTTGATGGCAAATTATTCAGTCATATTTTTGAGCATTCCCTTTACGAAATTACTTCTGAAAATATATGTTTGCTACTGAGTAAATTAAATATACAACAAGATGAGATAGAAAAAAGTAATCTGAGCGTTATCTATAATAGCAACCTTGAAAATTTCATTGATTACATTGAAGGAAATATTGAAGTCTATATTTACAACGTGTTTTTAGCTCTGCCTGATAATATGGAGGAAAGTACAGAAACTATTATTAAATTACTTAATAATTCATCCGTAAGTAATGAAACCAAAGAAAAAATAATCCAGAAGCAAAACCATGTGTTTGAGTCACTATCAAATATACCAAGTGTTTTTTGGGAACTATTATTGGTTGAATCAAAATTAGAAGCAACTTGGGACAATTTAGCTGAATTTAATAATAAGTTTCCAGATGATAAAAGCCAATTATTTGAGGTGCTTAATCGAAAAGCTCAGTACCTCTCTACTTTAAAGATAAACAAAAATTTAAAGTTTAAAGAAAGTCTTGCTGAAATAACCCAAATAATATTAAGGGATGATTTAATAAATAACGCGGCTTTTGCATTGCTTATTAAAGCTCTACCTTACAAATATGAAACGTTAAATCGTTACGATATTCACAATGAAAAAATGAAAGCTTTACTAAAAGAAAACCTACTATCTTTATCTGAGGCTAACTATAGCAGCCTTACTGAGCACCACCCTGAATTAGTAGGCCTATTTATATTTAACAATCTTTCTGATTATTGGAATAAGTCCGATGAATATGAACTTTCACCTGATACATCATTATTTTTATTAGATGCAATTACTTCGTTGGCAGACCAAGTTGCCTTAGTAAAACTATTGAGTGAGGGTAATTTGGAAGATAATGATAACTTAGCCAATAATATTTTACATATATTGTCTAAAGTCACTGATCTAAAGCAATTTGAAGAAAGTTTGTTATATATTACAATTAAACATTCAACTGAAAAAAATCAAGCTATCACCCTATTCCTTAAACTTATTAATACTTTTAATAAAGAAGAGATAACAGATTTACTTGAATCAATGGGGAAACCATATTCTCAAATAGCTTCTTTTAAAAATAACCCTAACTTGGTAAATAATCGCCTTCATAAAGATTTAGCAATAGCATTAGAGGACTGTGAATATATCTCTAGTAAAAAAATCAAGGGCAATAAAATTGCAATATATACTAGACGATCTTAAATGAATGTTAAATTAGCTTTTCCAGTAAACATTATTAGAGGTATAGTAACCAAATGAGGGCTGTTTTCCTTTTGCTTCTAACCCGCAATAGGGGCGAAAGCGAGCTAGCCTTTATAACTGTAAGTAGAAATTACAAATTTACGCGCATAACCTAATATTTTGCTCATAGCTTATATATTTCTAACGTCAATAAAGCCAAGGGTATTAAAAAGGGTATTTCGAGATTTAAATTTAAAATATAAATCAATATCAATTACTTACAATCAGGTGGGCGGCATGATGTGATAAACATCACCGTTTAAGCACCTCGCTTATATAAAAAACCAGCTTCGGCTGGTTTTTTGCTTTTTAGTATAAAAACCATTGATATTGTTTAATTTATACCCATAACTTAATTATGTATAACTAAGATTTATATTAAATGGATTTATTAAGTAATAGCACAATATTCACCTTCTTTATTTTTGTTGCCCTTGTGGCTGGGTTATTATCATTCGTAGTTTGGGCTATGCTGAAAATGGTCACGTGGGGTAAAAGTATGTCTAAGGGGGCTTATTTATTTTTAGCATTTTTCCCGCTTATTTCTATTATTCCTATCCCACCGACTACATACGAAAATGTACAAAAAGCAAAACAAGAACAAAGAAAACGCAAAGAAGACTCAGGTGATCCACCCGATGATGAAGACGAACTCGCAAGTTAATTCACATTACATACTGCGGGCATATACGCTGCGAAGTCGCTAACTAATATGATAAAAAGCACATTTATTTAATAGTACGGAGTAAACCAAACATTACTAACGTTCAACAGCATATAAGCAGCATTGCATTAGTTGTTAAGGACTACGACGATGCCATTGAGTTTTATACTCAAAAGCTAAATTTTGAATTAGTCGAGGATACTAACTTAGGTGATGGTAAACGCTGGGTGTTAATTTCACCTCCAAATTCAAGCGGGGCGAATTCAAATACTGCCAGTTCTAAAGGAGCTAATTTACTGCTTGCTAAAGCCACAACACCCGAACAAATGATCGCTATTGGTAATCAAACGGGTGGTCGTGTGTTTTTATTTTTACATACCAATGACTTTTGGCGAGATTATAATTTAATGCTTTCTAAAGGCGTTACATTTAACGAAGAGCCTAGAGTAGAACCCTATGGCACCGTAGTAGTTTTTGAAGACTTATATGGTACAAAGTGGGATTTACTGCAGCTTAATAATTAGTTATGTAAAGTGACGCTTAAACTCACGTCACTTTATTAACTAACTCTCTTACAATTGGGAATAGATCACTGGGTAGCATGCCCCTTTGCCCATCTCGCTCACTTGCGATATCACCGGCTTTAGCATGCAGTGTTACACCATAGCGTGCTGCTTCATCAATAGTTAAACCTTGAGCAAGTAATGCCCCAATAATACCAGTAAGTACATCGCCACTGCCGCCAACGGCGAGTGCCGGACTGCCATCTTCACATACCCACGTTTGCTGAGCATTATCTATTAATGTTCCTGCGCCTTTTAATACACAAGTCGCGTTATAGCGCTTGGCGCAAAGGCGGGCATAATTAAAGCGGTCTGATTCGATTTCGCTGGTGCTAACACTTAGCAGTCGCGAAGCTTCGCCTGGGTGTGGCGTAAGTACGCATTGCTCTAACGTGTATGATGAAGCTTGCTTAGCCAGTAAATTAAGGGCATCTGCATCTATAACCAATGGCATTTTATTGTTTTGGCAATATTGCACTACTTCATCGAATGTTTGTTGTGCCCACTCGTCTTGCCCAAGCCCTGGGCCAATAACAACGCAGCTTGCCCACTCTAGCGCTTGATGTAAGTTATTACTGCTTACCATAAGTTCTGGTCTACCAATACTAATAGGCGTTATTGAGCTTTCGTGTGTATACACCCTTACCATGCCAGCACCCGTTCTAAGGGCTGCTTCACTACTTAACCTAATTGCACCTGCAGTACCTTGATTGCCACCAACACATAAAAGTTTACCGTGGCTTCCTTTGTGACTATTGATTGCCCGCGTGGCTATTCCTTTATAGCTATTGATATTAACAAGGGTTCCTGAAGATTGAGCGACACAAGTAAACGCATCGCCAATTGCTAAATCATCAAATACTAACTTACCGCTATATTGTTTACCTGCCGTCGTTGCGAGCCCTTGCTTTATACCTACAAAAGTAACGGTTGAAGTCGCTTGTACTGCGCACCCTAAAGGCTGTCCTGTATTTGCTTCAATGCCCGATGGAATATCAATGCTTATTACGGGCTTACCACTGTTATTTACAGCGTAAATTATATTCGCAAAATTATCGCGTACGGCGCTATTAAGCCCAGTACCAAGGAGCGCATCAATAACGATATCGCACTCATTAAGAGCATCTTTTGTAAAATGAGAAACCACCCCACCCGCTTCTATCCATAGCTGCTGCGCTTTTGCAGCATCACCGTTTAATGTCTTATCAGGTTCAGCAGCGCATACACTCACCTGTTTCCCTAATTGCTTTATAAGCCTTGCAGCAATATAACCATCTCCAGCATTGTTTCCATGCCCTACAAGCACCAAGGTATATTGGGCGTTAAATAACTGCCATTGATCCAATACAGCCTCTCCTGCGCGCTCCATGAGGGTAAATAAATCACAATGGCTATTTTTAGCTGCAAGCGCTTCGTTATCTCTCACCTGCTCTGCGCTAAATAGGGTTTGGTTAAGCATATATGCTCCTGTTAGCTGGCTTTGATTTTACTTTATCAAGACTCAAACCTATCGGCTAGATTAGTAATTAATTTTTATATGTGATGTATAACTGTTGGGAGGTAAATATTTAGGTGAAAAAGTTATTTAGGTATTAAAAGCCCGAGATTAAACTCAGTTCTTAATAATTAACTAGGTTAGTAATTACGCTACGATAGTTACTTTAGGTCAAAGGTAGGAACACCGCTTTTATATGACACTTTATTTTAGACATTAAAAAACCCGAGACTAAGCTCGGGTTTTTGGGTAAAAATTAGCTAGGCTAATTATTACGCTACGATAGTTGCTACAACACCAGCACCTACAGTACGGCCACCTTCACGGATAGCAAAACGAAGAC
>NZ_JANJGQ010000047.1:0-5799 GCF_030847595.1 Pseudoalteromonas sp. 20-92 | reverse complement strand
ATTTAATTGCCGCTGAATATGTTGCGCGTTTTAATTTCGTCATTTTTTCACCCAAATTTGTATGCTTATTAGCATAAAATTTCTTTCTTAATGGGTGGCCAAAATCACTGTACCACTACAGACTGAATTTAGTTGACCACGTCAGTCACTTTCTAGCGAATGGCGAGTCTAAGACTTTGTGGCACGGGCATTTAAGGAATCATTCAGAGCTAGCATCAATCCTTGATGATTTTATTTCACTTATTTTTATTGAAAAAAGGACTAGTTTGAGTCGAATTTAATTCACATTTCTAATGCCCGCACGTTATTCCTAGAAGTTCTAACAAAGGAAGTGATAATGGCAAATTATGTGCAGGCATTTGAAAAAGTCTTTGCTTTAAAGCGTGAAGCAGCAAACATTTATAGTGTCAATATTGAGGATCTCACCTGCTGGCAAACCATGAAGGACATTGGCTTCTCCTCATCTGAGCTATACCAACTATTTAAACATCATTACTGTGAAGAAATATGGCTGCAGTTGCAGGGAGAAAATATCCAGCAACAAAGTATTGCTAATTTATTATTTAAAGCATCAGTTAAAGGCTATGTCGACGAATTATTAGTGCAATTTCAGCAGTGTTTTTCACTCCCTATTAGTGGCGTAATGTGTTCGTACACGCTGCAACAAATTAATCAAACTGATCAGCCTAGGCTCACTATATGGCTTCGTTTATATACTCTTTATTTTGATATTTATGCCAATCAAACACACCTATATTCTCAACTCGAATATTCACCGGAACAACACTTTTTTAGTCCTCAAGTTTGGCTTCATTAAGTAGCCCTATTTAAAGACATAACCCTCTTCCATACTCTCCTTCCTTCTCCTGTTAATAACGACTATTGCAGCGACTGACTAAGGAGGCTTTTGCCTCCCCCTCCTTCCCCAAAAAATTTATCAATCAGAGGAGTAATTTTGATGAAAAAAAATTTTGAGAGTTCATCGGACTGCGATGCAAAAACCAAATCTAACCCCGAGCTTGAGCAAACAAATATAGATCAATCTACCAATCGTACTATGCCTCAAGATATTGTCATTATGTTAATAGGACGATGGGCGATGCCCACTACGGTAGTGTTAGTCTTAGTAACTTGCCTTGCTGGATATTTTCTTGAGCTTCAAGCGTTTACTGCCGTGGTAGGAATGATATCGCCGGTAGTGATGGCACTAATTATGGTCATAAAAGAAGCTTTGATAGGAGGTAGAAACAAGCGTAACCGAAAGAAGTAACAAAGCTGGCAGTAAGTTCCCATGCAGTTATCAAATTCAACAAAATATAAGACCGTAAGGCGATTATAAGGGTAGGGCGTTTATCAAGAAGTTTAAAAGTAGAATGGTTACCAACAGCCGTTTATCGAAATAATTCAGAAATAGAGAAAGATATAACTGTATAGATTAAAGCTTGGAGGGCTACATAGTCACAATAGGCGGCTCGCCTTACTGCTACGGATGGAAAAATTAATTTACTGTCAACCAATATGAAAAATCTCAGTATCCATGACGATAGCGATAATAGCTAAGGTTATGAAATGAAATAGTTTATTAGTCGCTTTACCTTATTTAACAGGATCATCGATTGATTCGGAATATTCAAATAGCTAAATGCCAGGCATAGATATGCTCTTTAAAAAATGAGTATAAAGTCATAATTTTAAGTCAAGGTAGGTTCTTTTAACTACCTAACTTGAGTAGTTATATCACTAACAATTGAATACTTTTTTGGCGCAGCCCAATAAGGTTAAGAGTGCTTACAAGCTCAACTTCATCACATTTTTAATCTTTGTATACGTAGTATGTTTGTTTATGTGTAACGTATTATGTTAGGATTCGTTAATATAGTGTTTATTTATTGGCTTTTTGTTTTTTGTTGGTACTAATTGATTAGTTTTGTTTGTTCTGTACGTTACTAACACTACTGAGATGAAATTATAGGGATAAAAAATTAATTAAAGGGAAGTTTAAAAATAGAAGAGATGTTTTTTTGAACTATAAGGATGCTGCGCTAGGTAATTTATACGTCATTTATTTAGCTAAATAAGGAGTTGCGTAACGTCTAAGACCTTTACTGTGGGAGCTTGTAAGGGGTATTGCTAAGTTGATTTCATATGAGAAGTACTGAATCTTAGCTGAAATATACATCAAAATTAATAGGTGAAAGATCATAATTGGCAATACTTTTAAAGTTAGTTATAAAAATTCAGCATAGAATTATTCACGAATATTTAAGTCTAATATGACTTTTTTATTAATTTCAGAAGAAGTAAGAGGTAATAAAGTGCACAGAAAATTATCAGGAATATTGTTAGGTGTTTGTGGCCTGACAATATTTACGGGCAGTAACACTTTTGCAGCAAGGCCCGATGCGCCAGCAATCAATCGTGATGTTCACATGGCTAGGCAACCTAGTGTTAATGAAAGGCCAAGGTATACACGACCAACAATGCCTACATTACAAACAAGTTATGATGGGCGCATTGCTCTTTCCCATAAACTTGAAGAAAATGAAGATGATAGGGGGCCTGATCAAGTTAGTTTTAGGTTGCAAAAGCCAGAAAAATTTACGACATTATTTAAAGATTCACCCAATGGTACATTTATATTGGATAGAGCTAATGCTGCAGCTACCTCAAACGCTCGCCTAGGTGGTGGTAACAATAGCGTGCCAGATTTAAATGTATTGACTGGGTCGGTGGGTGGTACAGCAGATTCTCATCTTGGGCTATGTGATGTAACATTCGATGAACACTCAGCCATTAAAAATCCACAAGCGTGTGGTATTGGTAATACTGATGATTGTTATGACTTATGGGTTGTACGTTTTGAAAGGTTACCTAGTAACAATGGGCGTATATTGCATGGTACTAGAGTTAATGTCCGTGTAATAAACCCAAAAACGGTTGATGCTAGTATAGCGGAAGTCACCATTACTGAGCGTAAAAAAACATCAAATCCGCACAGGATAACCGACTCATTTGAGCCAATGTTTCCTGGCGACGGACGATTACTTGTAGGTAGATCAGGGAATTCAACTATAGTCGCGCCTTATGAAGGCGAGCCTGCAATGAGATCAGATGCAATCTACATTGTTAATGATAACCCAGATGACTTTGAAGCTTGTGATATCAATCAATGGGAAGGGCCTGGTATTAACCCTGATACAGCCGCAACACCAAGGGTAATTCCATCGTACTTACGTCCTTTGAGTTACGCTCCTTATGACGAGACTATTAACACTCGATATGGTTTTGCTATGCAGCCTTTTCGTGATGGTCAAAACAATGTTATTCCAAAAAATATACCCCTAGGATCATACCCATGGATTGATCGGGGAGGTGACGTTATATCGTTGACTACAATAGGTCGAACGCTTTACGATAGCACCGGTACATTAACCTTACCGTACGGACCTTCAGGTTTGGACTTAGACCCAAATAGCAGTCCACTTTGTCCAGCTCACACCTCAATTAATTGTAATTCAAATACATCGTCCCAAAATATAGGGCAATTTGGAGGTAGAACACTTATGGGGTTATGGACCAGAGGAAAAATGGTTCTACTTGATGATATTATCAACAATATTGATTTTAACCTTAATGCTGATGATGCTAGTCATCGTGAAGTGAGATTATATGACACCGGTCCTACCTACAAACGTATAGGCAATGGTCCTGACAATATTGCTAGTCGTTTACCGTTAGGTAATGGCGGAAATAATCGTTTTCTTGATTCAAACGAACATAGATTTAATTATTTCCCAAATCTAAGTCCAGTCACACCAGCAGATGTTGTATGGCTAATGAGCACAGGTCGTGGTACGGCAGAGATTAATTTTGATGATTACTTAAATCCTAATAGCTTTATTAATTCAAATATGGCGCAGTTGATCCGTATTAGAGTATCAAATACGGATAGAGCGCGTGAAAATGGTCAAAACTTGATCGGCCGAAATGCAATTGGTAACTCTGCTACAGGTGGGCGATTTGATATACTAGCAGATGATACAACTATACTTGCAGATGGCACGTGGAATATTCCAACACAAGGTAATTTGATTGGTGATACACGTGTGGAGCCTATTGCTAATGGAGGTATTCGAGGTAAAGGTTTATGGCTAGATGGTGATGGTGCAGGTATTGAGTATGACATTCCACAACAATCTTTGAGTTTTGAAAATGTAAACTGGTACTACGGTTTATTTGTTGATGCGAGAGGGCCAACAAATACAGAAAGAGCCTTGATTCACTTTCCTGATAATAGTGAAATTCGCTTAGGTAACAACAACAGTATTCACTTTTACGATATAACAGGCACATTGGTTGAAACATACGTAAGTAATGAACCATTAAATTTTCATCGCTGGAGACACTACGGCTTTAATATCAGCTATGACGTAGTATCTGACAGTACGACTGTGTTGGTTTATTTAAACGGTTATCTCGTTACAACGGTTGAGGCAAGCAGCTCAGCTTTTCAGTTACAAGAAAATGAAACGTTAACAATAGGTGAAAGCCCTAACAGTAATGATCTAAGAGGCTGGATTGATGATGTTAAAGTTTTTGCTGAACCGTTAACTCCAGAGTTGGCTTGTAATATGGCCAATGGTACTTTGGCTGGTATTTCGGATGCCAGTGTTGCACCTAATCATTGGAGTAACTTTTGGGCTACAAGCGTAGAGCTTACAGCTCATGAAGATATTACAAACATATTAAATAGCAATTACAAGCAAACGTATTCTCAGTATGTGTGTTATCACGATTATAGTGAGGATGGGGCAGCACATCTTGCTAATATTCCAAACGGACTAACAGGTGTTCGCGCCGATTTAGTATTTCCTGAGGGACCGCTACTTCAAGATCAACCACGTCCAGATTCTGTTAACAATGCATTTTGTTTAAGTTGTCATACAGCTGACGCCCCTGCTAATAGTGGTTTAACGATAGGTGCATTAGCGTTACAGCCTCATTTGTTGGCTCCTAGTGATCCTCGTCGTCAGCCTATGCAGCCCGATGCTAGAGTTTACGGTAATATTCCAGCCAACTGGATAGCACCTGGAATTCCAGAGTCAGCGATAAGTGATGTTACAGGCATTTTAATCGACAGACTTATCTTGGCCTCGAGTCACTCAATCGAAACACCAGAGCCGGAAACACCAGAGCCGGAAACACCAGAGCCGGAAACACCAGAGCCGGAAACGCCAGAGCCTGAAACACCAGAGCCAGAAACACCAGCGCCAGATGCAAGTAATGTTGTTAACTTAACAAGCGCGGCTGAAACGACAATTACGTATAGCATGAATTGGCATACGAATAGAGACCGAGCGCACGATGGTAACTTGCAAAATATTGCAACAACTACTTCAGATGGTACTAGCGCTGGCGGCGGCGGCGTGTTTATAGCATTTGACTTTGGAGCACCATTCACTAACTTCATAGTAACAATGAAGGAAGATAATAATAATTTCCATCAAGTTGATTTTTGGAGAGTTCAGCGATGGGCAAACGGAGCATGGATAAACCTGCCGGACAGAGGTGAGAACAGTAACGATTCAACTCTTAAAACATTCCCAATCCCAAGTGGAATCGCTTCGACACGTCTTAGAGTTCAACTGCAAGCACCAAGTGGCCAACAAGTTGGTGTGCAAGATATTGGCATTACGGCACAAAGATGGGAGCCAGAAACACCGGAGCCAGAAACACCGGAGCCAGAAACACCGGAGCCAGAAACACCGGAGCCAGAAACACCGGAGCCAGAAACACCGG
>NZ_JANJGQ010000046.1:0-5941 GCF_030847595.1 Pseudoalteromonas sp. 20-92 | reverse complement strand
TTTTAGCCGCTCTTCAGCATACATTTTCTTTAAACGGCGATTTTCATCTTCAAGCTCTTTCATTCGTGTCATTAAAGGCGCATCCATGCCGTCGTATTTAGCGCGCCATTTATAAAAGGTTGAGTTCCCCATACCATGTTCACGGCATAGCTCAGGGATCGGCACGCCGTTTTCTGCTTGTTTTAAAATGGCAAGGATTTGACTGTCTGTAAAATGTGCTTTTTTCATAATTTTCTCCTGTCTTTACAATAAGAGAAAATTCCATATTTGGCTTCTATTATTTTTTGGGAGAATTACCGCTTGTGTTTAAATAGTTACCTTAAACTACTTCGCATACTTTCAAATAGTCATCGCATACGTCTGTAAAACCTTAAAGTATATGTTGATAAAGTTGCGTAGTACTTCCCCAAAAGGACAAGCCTACATGGCTTTGACCTAAAATCGCTAATAAACTAAATGATCGAACTAGAAGGATATTAAACTATTTAACTCCTAATGATATTATTTAAAACATGTTGCACTGACCACCTGATATCACCCTGACCTTAGTTAGTATTACTTTTTGAATTCGTGATTTAGCGTTTTTTCATCTATTTTTACTTACCCCGTTCAAATTCATCCAAAGTAATCCCTTGCTACTTAGTAATTGCTTTATATTTCCATCTGTAAAGTGAATTGTTGGTCACGCGAAGAGGCTTAGCAGCTTTTACAGTACTGTAGCCTCGCTCTTTTATTATTAAAATAGCTTTATCTTTAAAAGCTTCTGGGTAGCTTTTGTATTACTTTTTTAACTTATATTTTTTCTTTAATTTATTGGCATTAATGCCAATAAATGAAGCGTCCAATTAAATTAGACCCAAACAACTATTGAGATGAGACTTCTTTATGTATTCCTTTCGAAATTTATATCCGTAAATATGTTTATCATATTAGCAAAGCAAACCTAGTCACTATTACTAGCTTATTTTAAAATAACTTTTTATCTTAAGTGACTGAAAAAAAATAATTTTTTAAATTATCCTTACATTTGCTAAATGAATAATTATCTGTGAATATAAATTCCATCGAATCAGAGGGCGGCAATAAAAACCCTCTTTAAAAGTTAAATAATTTGGAGTTTACTATGACGCTTAATGAATATTTTAGTAGTTACTATGCATTAATCTGCGATGGTAGCTTAGATGATCTAGAGGATTATTTTTGTTCTGGCTCCCCTTTATTTAATGCAACTAAGCAACAGTTTGAAACACTAAGAAAGCAATTTGATTTTAAGTTTACTTTGCAAAATGTTGCATTAATTGCAAAGCAAGACGACTTATTAGTTGTAAGGGATGTAGTTAATTTTAAAGCAGAGATAGATGGTAAAGCTATAGATAAAGTGTCGAGCAATTTACATTCGCTAGTAAAAGAGTCAGGTGAATGGAAATTACATTGTAGTACACCACTACCTGAGGCAATGGCGTAAATATGTCTGATTTATTTCGTAAAGAAGCGATTGACCATCAAGGACAAAAACTTGATGGGGAAGTAACTATAGCAACTCATATGTCTTTTAAATGGATCCTGGGTTTAATTTTAGGAATTGTTGTTGTTGGCTTTACATATCTTGTATTAGGTGAATACCACCGAAAAGAAGTTGTTTCCGGTTATTTGCGGCCAACAACAGGGCTATCTAAAGTCTACCCTTTAACAACCGGTGTTATTGATGAAATTTTTGTTGAAGAAGGGGAGCATGTCGCAAAAGGGCAGTTATTAGCACGGATACGCATAGAAAGGTTACTGGCCTCAGGCAACGACATTAATGATGTGATTGTGAGTGAGTTAACCAAGCAAAAGCAATTTTTAAATGAAAACTTACAAAATCAAAAGTTATTAGCTGAAGTGAGTCTTGAAAAATTAGAATCTCAAATAGCGAGTACGACTTTTCAGGTGGAGCAGGCCCAAAAACAGCTGACATTATTAGAAAAACGAGTTGTTTTGAGTAAGAAGAGAGTTGCTGATACGGAGTCGCTCATAGAAAAACAATTTGCTTCTAATGCTGATTTAGAGACGGTAAAAGATAATTATTTTGCGATTCAGCAACAAGCAGAAGATTTAGAAGCGCGTTTACTCACGCAAAAAGAGTTACTCAGTCAGTACCAGTTTGAATTAATACAAATGCCGATGAATCAACAAGAGATTGAATCACAGCTACGTTCTCAATTAGCTAATATAAATCAGCAGATTAGCCAAGCTGAATCACAAGGTAGTTATGATGTTCGTAGCCAGCGTAGTGGACGCATTAGTAACTTGTTGGTTAAACCTGGAATGATGGCGCAATCAAATTACCCATTGATGGCTGTTTTACCAGAGGACACAAAATTAGAAGCCGTTCTTTTTGTACCCACAAGAGCATATGGATTTGTGCAGAAAGGACAAGGTACACGCATTCGTTATCAAGCATTTCCGTACCAACGCTTTGGTATATATGATGGAGTAATAAAAAGTGTATCTAAATCAATACTTTTACCAAATGAGACTGCTTTACCCGTGTCGCTTCAAGAGCCTATGTACCAGGTGGTAGTTGAGCTAACAAATCAAAATGCGCAAGCTTATGGGGCTTCAGTTCCTTTACAAGCAGGCATGTTACTAGAGGCCGACATTATGGTAGATAGTCGTTCGCTGTTTGAGTGGTTATTTGAGCCAATATATAGCATTAAGGGAGCAGTATAATGGAAAACCCAATGCATTTATTAAGATTTAGTGGAGTAAAAAGACTTCCAGTAATCTTACAAACAGAAGCAGCTGAATGTGGATTAGCAAGTATTGCAATGGTTGCTGCGTATTATGGATATAAAACTGACTTAACAAGTTTACGTCAAGAGCATGAAATATCTTTGAAAGGTGCCAACCTTGAAGAGCTGATGCAAATAGCAGATAAGTTGAAGCTGAGTTCTCGTGCTTTAAGATTAGATTTAGACCATTTATCGCAGCTTAAAACTCCCTGCATTTTACACTGGGATATGAATCATTTTGTAGTACTTAAAAAGGTAACTAAAAAGTCAATTGAGATACACGATCCGGGTTTAGGTGAACGCAAATATACAATGGAAGAGTTTTCTAAACACTTCACGGGTGTTGCATTGGAATTGAGCCCAACAGAAGAGTTTAAGTCAGAAGATTCACGTGTAAATTTAAAGTTATCTGATTTTTGGAGCAAGGTCACAGGTTTAAAGTCAACGTTAGGTAAAGTGTTTGTTTTATCACTATTACTGCAAGCATTTGCAATAGCGAGCCCTTACTACATGCAGCTTGTAGTTGATGAAGTGATTTTAAGCTACGACCAAAATCTACTCGCTATTTTAGCAATTGGATTTGGCTTGTTGATGGGAATAGAAATGGTCACGGGAGCTGTACGGAGTGTTTTATTATTGCACTTTGGTAATTTAATGAGCATACAGCTTGGTGCCAATCTATTTCATCATTTAATCAGATTACCATTACAGTATTTTGAAAAACGGCATATAGGTGATGTCGTCTCTCGGTTCGGCTCACTGCAACAAGTAAAGGAGTTACTTACTAAAGGAGTAATAGAGGCGGTTATCGATGGTGTGATGGCTATCGCAACACTTATTATGATTTTTTTATACAGCCCAAAGCTCAGCGTCATCGTTTTAATAGCGATAGCCATTTATGCCGTGTTTAGAATTGCAATGTATCGTCCACTTCGTCAAATGTCAGAAGAGGTAATAGTAAACCAAGCCAAAGAGCAATCGAACTTTATGGAAACCGTTAGAGGTATCCAAACGATTAAACTGTTTGGGCGAGAAGTTCAAAGACAAAGTGTATGGCATAACAAGTATGCAGACAGTTTGAACTCAGGAATACGTGTAGGACACTTAAACATAGGCTACGAAGCATTTAATAAAATTATCTTTGGTCTTGAAAATGTTCTAGTTATTTACTTTGCAGCCATGCTGGTCATGGAAGGTGATTTAACGGTCGGTATGTTGTTTGCCTTTATGGCTTATAAACGCCAATTTGTAGAAAAAATGGCGAGCTTAATCGAAAAAATAATCGAATTTAAAATGCTTAGCCTTCATTTTAACCGCCTAGCTGATATTTCTTTAACTGAGAAAGAGCAAAATATTCAAGGCAAAATGAGTGGTAAGAAAATCAGTGGCAACATAGAGCTTAAAGGCATTAATTACCGATACAACAAAAAAGAAGCACCGGTATTTAAACACCTAGACCTATCAATTAAAGCCGGAGAGTCAGTCGCCATTATTGGCCCGTCGGGTTGCGGTAAAACCACACTTGCAAAGTTAATGCTTGGATTGTTTGAACCCGACGAAGGAAAGATTGAAGTAGACGGTATTGATATTAGACAGCTAGGACTTGGTCAATATAGAACGCAGATTGCAGCTGTAATGCAGGACGACCAGCTTCTATCAGGCTCAATAGCTGACAATATATCGTTTTTTGACCCAGAGCTCGATATGCAACAAGTTGAATGGGCGGCTAAAATTGCAGCTATAGATAACGATATTTTACAAATGACAATGGGCTACAACACACTTGTTGGTGATATGGGAGCTGCGTTATCGGGCGGGCAAATACAGCGTTTATTACTTGCAAGAGCTTTGTACAGAAAACCTAAAATTCTGTTTATGGATGAAGCAACAAGTAACTTAGACACAAAGCTAGAGTTTTCAGTAAACGAAGCCGTTAAAAATTTAGATGTGACACGCATTATTATTGCACATAGGCCTGAAACAATAGCCAGTGCAGATAGAGTTATAGAGCTTAGATATGGTGAAGCAATAGAAGTAGATAAGCCAGATTTAGGTTCAAGAACTAAAGCTATAAAGAAAATAAATAGCTTAAATATTGAAAATGAAGAGTTTATAGATACAAGTTCAGATGGCAGTTTTTTAATAAGTTAATTAATAAAAAAGGAGAAATAAATGAAAGAGTTAAATGTTGTTCAATTAGAGAAAATAAATGGTGGTTGTGATGTAGCAGTAGATAGATCTCCACCTACTTTTATAGAGATTATTTTAGACCTCATTGCTAGATAAAAATGAAAATAATGAAGAATATAAATGGAGCTCAAATAAACAACGTCAATGGTGGTATGTCTATAAATCCAGCCTTTATTGGCCTTGCAATATTTATATTATAAAAAATTATGCTTCGATTGTAGCGTAGATAAATTAAAGCGTTGGAGATTAAAAGTGAAATTATTAAATTGTACAGAAAGCTTAGAAGCAACAGGTGGTGCAGTTTCTACTGGAAGCAGACCAGTAATATGTGGCCCTATTGAAATACCAAAATTTAATCAGACTTACTAAAACACAATAAACTTAAAATAGGAAAATATCATGAATGAATTGAACATAATGCAAGTGAAAGAAGCTAATGGTGGCATTGTAGATGGTGGTTGTGTAATTGGACCTAAAGTCCCAACTATTCCAAAGATTTTTCAATAGGAGAGGTATATGAAAACATTAAATATAGTTCAGTTGGAAGTAGTGAGTGGTGGTGTTTCAACGGTTTATCATGAGGGTGCATGGCTGCAAGCCATTAGAGATCTAATGAATCAACTTAAATAATATAAATAGGTAGCCAATAAAAATGAAAGAATTAAATACGCATCAAGTAGAGCAAGTTAATGGCGGTAACCCACTAGCAATAATGTTTCTAGCTGGTTTGGCAGGTGGTTATATTTACGAAAAACTTCAATAATAAGGAATAAAGATGCAAGAACTTAACGCAGTACAGTTAGAAGAAGTGAATGGTGGTAATGCACTTTGGGCAGCATTTAAAGCTGGTTGGGAACTAGGGCGTTTAATCGCGAAGTAATAACACTAATTGAAAAGGATATAAAAATGAAAGAATTAAATACGCATCAAGTAGAGCAAGTTAATGGCGGTAACCCACTAGCAATAATGTTTCTAGC
>NZ_JANJGQ010000045.1:0-5996 GCF_030847595.1 Pseudoalteromonas sp. 20-92 | reverse complement strand
GCCGGTTTAGCACCAAATGAATCTGAGGTTAGATATCAAGATTCTAAAACTGTGGCCAAAATTAGTTGACCACTACACATGTGAGATATGCATTTCAGATGATGCTGGGTGTTTTATTTTTAACCAGCCAGAAATTTGCTCTGGTGACCAGTCATCTAGTAGCTTAGATTCAACCAAATCGCTAAGTGGATTACCTTTTTGCAATTTACATTGCTTTGGCCTTAATGCTCGCTCTAGCGCATTTTTATCAGCCGTAACTGCACGGTATTTGGCAATACCACCATTGCGTTTGATTTCACGGCTTACTGTTGACGCTGCCTTTTCTACATTACGAGCTATTGCCCTGATAGATAAGCCTGAAGCTAAACCTCTTGATATATCTTCTCGCTCTTCTAAAGAAAGAAACGATAATCGACGTTTTCGTTGCACTGGCGATATTCCACCTTTTAATTTAAGTACACCGAATATAGAACCAGCATGCCTATCAAGCGTCAAGCCTATTTCGCTAAGCGTTTTACCTTCACGCCATAAGAATCATGCTTTCAGCTTTTCAATATCACTTAAACCACGTTTTGATAAGTCAGTCATAACAACCTAATTAATAATCAATTATAAGGTGTTGCATTGACCTATTGAATTCACCACGGTCTTCTTTGCCAAAGAAACGAAGTGAAATACTCGTTCATAACCCAATACAAGAAGACCTGGCCTGTGGCGGTAATGTGCCGAATACTGGGTGTAAAAAGTAACAATTACTATAGTTATCAAAAGCGATATTCAACTAAATCAGAGGATCCAACACATCAAGAAATGATTGATTGGGTCAAGGACATAGCGCACTTCAGTGATAATACTTACGGTGAAAGGCGTATTCAGAAAGTCTTAAATGCACTCGGTTTTCCGGTGAGCCGTCACAAAACAGCACAGTTAATGAAAGAGGCAAATGTCTGGGTGCGTTATAAAAAGAAATACAAAGTAACAACGAATAGTGACCATAACAAGCCTATTTATCCCAGTGTACTTGAGCAAAACTTCAACGTTGAAGCCGCTGATCAAGCTTGAGTACAAGATATCACTTATGTTTGGACTGCAGAAGGTTGGTTATATCTGGCGGTAGTGATTGATTTATATTCGCGTAAAGTCGTTGGTTGGAGCATGGGCTCACGAATGAAAGCGCAGCTTGTCTGTGACGCACTGACTATGGCGATGTGGCAACGCCAACCCAAAGCAGGATTAATTATCCATTCAGATCAAGGGGTTCAATATGCAAGCCACCAATATCGTAGATTGCCCAAGTCAAACGACTTCATTGGTAGCATGAGTAAGAAAGGTTGTTGCTGGGCTAACGCTGTTGCAGAAAGCTTCTTCGGTAGTTTGAAGCAAGAGCGCGTACATTGGAAAAATTACCCAACGCGTTATGAAGCTCAACAGGATGTAATGAATTACATCTGCATGTGGTACAACAGTCGTCGCTTACATTCGTACTTAAATTATCAAAGCCCAAATGACTTTGAAGAACGAACCGAAACATTAGATATGGTTTCTTAACTAGGGTGACTGAATTTAGTTGACCACGTCACTTTTATTCACGCCAGCTCAAAGCATGATCTAAATCAACTTTACTTCGCTCCCACATCCGCTTAATAAAATAACTTGATCTCGATCACGTTACACCATACAAACAGCGCTTATGATTAACCCATCAACAACGAGGGGAACAACTCATGAACGTATTCTTTAGAGACTTTTTTACAGATCCAGTTTTATTTTTGTCTTTTGGATTTTTAGCCATTGTTGTTTCTCTTTGTATCTTTTTTGCTTTTTTCTTTCTTAAAAAGATACATGATGCAGAAGTTCCTGAACAAAATTAAGCACGACGCACAAAGCGCCTAATTTATCACTGATTAGGCGCTTTTTATTTTTAACCGCTAAAAATTTGATACACTAGCTTTTCGTTTAATACAAAGTGCGTAGTACAAACATGATCTCTCAGTTCAAACCAGCATGGTGGATGACCAATCGTCACGTTCAAACCATAATGCCGCGTTTTTTCCGCCCATTTCACCACACTCGCTACGAACTTGAGCAACTTGATACACCTGATGGTGACTTTATTGAGCTCGCATGGTCATTTCCACATAACGAAACCGCTCCACTTGCCGTTGTTTTACATGGCCTTGAAGGCAATATAAATAGCTTTTATGCCAAAGGCATGATGAAGGCGTTAAAAAAGCAAGGTTATGCAGTGGTGCTTATGCACTTTAGAAATTGCTCAACTGAAGTCAATCGCCTACCTCGCGCTTATCACAGCGGTGACACCGCCGATTTAGCCTTTTTTATAAATCACTTAAAGCTGCAGTTTCCTGGGCGCACTATGGTCGCTGTAGGTTTTTCGTTAGGCGGTAACGTACTGGCCAAATACTTAGGTGAACAAGCAAAAGCATGTCCTTTAAGCGCGGCAGCGGTGGTATCTGCGCCTTATGATTTGTCGTCATCAAGCGATGTTATTCGTAAAAGCTTAGGTAAAATTTACCAAAAATATCTGCTCGATCGCATGAAAAAATCAATGCAGCGAAAGCTGCCACAAATTAAGCAGCAAATTTCATTAACGCCAAAACAGTTAATGAAAATTGACGACCTATTAGAGTTTGATAACCAGCTAACGGCTCCTTTGCACGGCTTTGAAAACGCTCACGATTACTATCGTCAAGCCAGTGCGATGCCATATTTAAAGCATATTGCTGTGCCTACATTAATTATTCATGCAAAAGACGACCCCATGCTCTCAATTAAAGCCGTACCGAGTAGGCAAGACGTAAGTGAGCATGTTACGCTGCGCATCTCTGAAAAAGGAGGGCATGTTGGCTTTATTGCCGGTAAAAATCCGTTTAAGCCTATATTTTGGTTAGAAAAAACCGTACCCAATTACTTTGGGCAATATGTTTTAAATAAAGTGAATAATGAGCAACTATGATCATCCCTTTTGAGCAACTCGATAAAGATACGCTATACAACTTAATAGAAAGCTATGTTTTACGTGAAGGCACTGACTACGGTGAAGTAGAGGCAAGCATTGAATCTAAAGTAAACCAAGTTAAGCTTCAGCTTAAAAATGGCGAAGCCATGGTGTTTTTTTCAGAGCTTCATGAGTCTGTAACCATTATTTCGAAAGGCGAATTTAAAGCGCTGCAAAGTGAGGAGCATCAAGCAGAGTCGTTTGATTAGCACTTGTAACTTTTGAATTGAACGTACACAATGGCTTTTTACCCTAAGAGCCAAAACATGATAAAACTCAGCACTCTAGTGGTAGCCATATCACTAGCTTTAACTAGCCAAGCCCAAGCAGAACAAACAATAACAGCATCTGATAAGGCAATTAAACTCGCTAAAGATACCATTTTAATTGATACCCATATTGACGTACCTTATCGAATTCACGAAAGCTGGGTTGATGTAACCAAAGCAACAACTGATGGCGATTTTGACTATCCTCGCGCTATTGAAGGCGGTTTAAACGCCCCATTTATGTCAATTTATATTCCTGCGCATTTAGAGTTTGAAGGTAAAGGAAAAAGCTATCAGCTAGCCAATCAAATGATTGATAGTATGGAAGCGATAGCCCAGCGCGCACCCGATAAGTTTGCTATTGCTAGCTCAAGTACTGATATTGAAGAGCAATTTAAACAAGGTAAGCTGTCTATAGCCATGGGTATGGAAAATGGCTCTCCTATTGAAGGGGATATGAAAAACCTTCAGCACTTTTACGACCGTGGCATTCGCTACATTACGCTAGCGCACTCGCAAAGCAACCATATTTCGGATTCGTCTTACGATATACGCCGTAAATGGAAAGGCTTAAGCCCATTTGGTAAAAAGCTTGTCACTGAAATGAATAATATAGGCATGCTAATTGACGTATCGCATATTTCTGATGATGCGTTTTATCAGGTTATGGAACTCTCTAAAACGCCAGTAATTGCCTCTCATTCATCACTTCGTAAATACACGCCTGGCTTTGAGCGTAATATGAATGACGATATGTTATTAGCGCTGAAAGAAAATGGCGGCGTTATTCAAATCAACTTTGGCTCAAGCTTTGTTACCGCTAAAGCAGGTAGTTGGGGCAAGCAATTAAAAAACACAAAAGAGTCAGCTAAAAAAGAAGGCACTAAATTAAGCAAAGATTTTGATGCTGCGTACCGCGCTAAAAACCCATACCCATTTGCAAGTCTTGAGCAAGTGCTTGACCATATTGATCACGTAGTTGAGCTAATTGGTATTGATTATGTAGGTATTGGCTCTGATTATGATGGAGTTGGCGATTCATTACCTATCGGCTTGAAAGATGTATCTAGCTACCCTAATCTTGTTCAAGGTTTAATGGATAGAGATTACAGCGACAAAGATATTAAAAAGATTCTTAGCGGTAATTTATTAAGAGTTTTAAAACAAGCGCAAGAGTATGCGAAGAAGCACTAATCGCGAAAGTTAAATAGCAAACCTTTAGTGCTTATTGAATTTCCTTTAGTGCTTAAGTTCTTTTATGGCTTTTAAAACTGTTTCATTAATATTTTTATGCAAAGCTTGAAAGTAAATATTAGGGTTATCACTATCTGTGTTATCACTATCTGTGTTATCACTATCTGTGTTAACCCTATCTATGTTAACCCTAAATAATTCTTTAGGCGAAAAGGTCTCAACTTTCTCATTAATCGTTAGCTCGAGTCTTGAATCTGAGTCTTTCAAAATAAAGTCACATACATTAACTAGCTTTTCAGATAGCCTTTGATCTAATATTGATGCTCTTGCATTATCTTTTATTGATGATATAAGGCTGCCATACTTCTGTTTATATTCATCGCGGTCAATAATTGAGCTATAGAAATCTAAAAGAAGTAATCCAGAAGTATTTTCTTTAATGTCTATATAGTCCTTTAATTCATAAAGCTTTAAGCAAAGCTCAGCGGTTAGCTGCAACTTAGAAAGTTTAACAGCCTGTTTAGATGCTTCATGTGACTTAACTGCGACTTTATACGTTATAAAAGCAATAACTGCAGTAATTCCAGCTATAATTAACGTAAGAAGATCAGCAATACTTAATTCCATATAAACCCTCTGTAAAATCGGTAAATAAATTAATATAAAAAACAGTGATAAGTCCCAGACAGGATATCTCTTATCTATTTTTTCAAAATAGTTAAAAAAAGGGTCCAAATTAATTCCTTTTTATTTTATTGACACAGCTTTACTCTAAAAGCCTTTTTAGGATGCCCAAAGCCGCCTTATTTGGCAAATAATACCACAAAGAACATTCCCTCGGGTTTCGTAAAACTCAACCCAAGCTACGGCAATAATTCTATACCTAGGAGCAAATCACTTTTCTTCAGGCATTAAAAAAGGCCACCTGAGTGACCTTTTTCTAACAATTAACTTAAAAGTTAATTATTACGCTACGATAGTTGCTACAACACCAGCACCTACAGTACGGCCACCTTCACGGATAGCAAAACGAAGACCTTCATCCATCGCGATTGGTGCGATTAGAGTTACTGTCATCTTAATGTTATCACCAGGCATTACCATTTCTACGCCTTCTGGTAACTGTACGTCACCAGTTACGTCAGTTGTACGGAAGTAGAACTGTGGACGGTAACCTTTGAAGAATGGAGTATGACGACCACCTTCATCTTTAGAAAGTACGTATACTTCTGAAGTGAATGTAGTATGTGGGTTGATTGAACCAGGCTTAGCTAGTACTTGACCACGTTCAACGTCTTCACGCTTAGTACCACGTAGAAGTGCACCAATGTTCTCACCAGCACGACCTTCGTCAAGAAGCTTACGGAACATTTCAACACCAGTACAAGTAGACTTAGTAGTCTCTTTGATACCAACGATTTCAACTTCGTCATTTACGTTGATGATACCAGCTTCAACACGACCAGTTACAACAGTACCACGACCCTGGATTGAGAAAACGTCTTCGATAGGCATGA
>NZ_JANJGQ010000044.1:0-6677 GCF_030847595.1 Pseudoalteromonas sp. 20-92 | reverse complement strand
CGATGCTCGTAAGATTGACCAGTAAAACGGTCTTCTCCACATAAAAATGCACGACGAACACAGCGTGAAATACAGTGGTAGTATTTTGTATCAACCAAACTTACTTGTCGTTTTCTTGCAATTGCCATAAGACAGTCTGCTTGTTTTTTACACTAAATAAAGCCTAGTACTTCTTTTCATAAAGTGCAAAATTTAGAGTGGGTGTCTGTTCTATTCATTTCTGTTCTATTCATTACGACGAACACAGCGTGAAATACAGTGGTAGTATTTTGTATCAACCAAACTTACTTGTCGTTTTCTTGCAATTGCCATAAGACAGCCTGCTTGTTTTTTACACTAAATAAAGCCTAGTACTTCTTTTCATAAAGCGCAAAATTTAGAGTGGGTGTCTGTTCTATTCACAAAATTTAGAGTGGGTGCCTGTTCTATTCACAAAATTTAGAGTGGGTGCCTGTTCTATTCACAAAATTTAGAGTGGGTGTCTGTTCTATTCATTAGGTGTCTGTTCTATTCATTAATGCAGCACTTCAGCATGCAACACAGCAATATAAAATTAGTAAAATACGAAGAATTAGTCTCACAGCCCGAGCAGCAAATTAAAGAGTTAGTCAGCTTTTGTAACTTAGAGTGGCAAGCACAATGTATAGATTTTCACTTAAACACCGCACCGGTCTCTACCGCCAGTAAAGTACAAGTACGCCAACCATTAAATAGCAAAGCAATTGGCCGTTGGAAAGCATTTAAGCCCCATACTGATGCAGCCGAAGATTACTTTTTAAAGCAAGGTATAAGTATTGAATAAACGTTTAGTTTTAGCAGTGGATGAATCCAAATAAGCGGCTTTGTATGAGTGTAGGTAGGATAAGCGAAGCGCCATCCAGCACTGTAAAATACCTTGCCAATTATTATCAACGTTTTATGTTGTCGATTGGCTGGAGAGTGCCTTAAGTAGTTGTGAGTGGTGCTTAATATAAAGTCAAAGCTCGCTGTCTTTGACTTAAACTGTTGACCTACCAGTAAATATGGTAGGCCAACGATACAAATTAAGAGCGAAGCGCAATTAATGTTTGATAAAACGGAATTGCAAGATCTGCGTATAGCCCTGCAAGTTGCTCACCTGTTGGGTTTTTCCAATCACGTTGTAACTCAGCTGTAATACCAACTGTAGAGTTCATAGTTACACCAGCGGCTGACATACGAGCAATTGATGTTGCTTGTGCTGCATCGTTCCATGTGCCTGACGCATCAATTAGCGCATGAACATTATAACCACGGGCAACGGCACTCAATGCTGCAAACGTTAAACAAACATCAGTCGATATGCCCGCAATAATAAGATTTTTACGACCTGTTGCTTCTACTGCATCAGCAAACTCAGGATAATCAAACGCATCGATTTCACCAGTACGTTGAATTATTTTTACATCGGGTAACTCATTTGTAATTTGTGGAATTAATGGTCCATTCGGTCCGTCTTCTGCAGATGTTGTTAATATTACTGGTAAATTAAACATCTTAGCTGTTCTGGCTAGAGTCGCAGCATTACGACGCACCATATCTTGGTCTAAATCTTTAACCCCAAGTAATAAGCCGGTTTGATGATCAACTAATAATATGGCGCTATTTTCTGGAGTGAAACGAGTATTAGGATAATGTTGGGTTGTCATATTTATGTTCCTCTATCTAATTTATTAACGTGTTGGGTTACTACGATTTAGATAATACGTGTTCTTGTTATTGACAAAAACATCGTACTGAAGAAATAATAGTTCTCCAAATTAGAACAAGAGAAGACGCAAAGCTATGGACAAATATGAAGAGATGAAGACTTTTGTACAAATTGTAGATTCTGGAGGCATTAGCCATGCTGCAAGTAAGCTTGATATTGCAAAATCTGCAGTTAGCCGGCGTCTAAACGATCTTGAGTCTCGACTTCATATTCAGCTTTTTAATCGTTCCACTAGGAAGTTTAGTCTAACCGACACAGGGAAATCATATTACGAACAATGCCTACGACTGCTAAATGATTTAGATGAAGTGGAGTCTTTGGTCACTAATGAAAATAGAAAACTAACGGGTAAACTTCGCATTGCAGCCCCTTTGTCCTTTGGAGTTGCCCATCTTGGTAATGTTGTTAAAACATTTATTAATAATCACCCTGATATAAAAATGGAGCTCAATCTAGATGACAGACGCATAAACATTATTGAAGAGCACTATGACATTGCGTTAAGAATAGGTGTATTAGAAGACTCACAACTAATTGCAAGAAAGTTATTTAAGCTTAATCTTATTCCGGTTGCCAGCCCTAACTTTTTAAATACGCACGGCGTGCCAAAAACAGCAAGCGATTTAGAATCATTACCAATGGTTGGCTACATGCTGAGTAACGACTATCTTCACTACACCGATCCCACGGGTCATGCAGGTAAAATAAAACCCCAAATTGTTCACTCGTGCAGTAACGGAGATTTTATTGCAGAGTTAATTTCAAACGACATTGGATATTGTATTTTACCGAGCTTTATTGCGTATAAATACATCGAAGATAAACGTTTGGTGCCTTTATTACCAAAGTACATATGGGGCAATGAAAACGCTTATGCTGTTTACCCTTCAAATCGTCACCTTTCTCGTCGAGTAAGAGCATTCATTGAATATTTAATATCTAGTTTTGAAAACACACCTTATTGGGATGACTGTATAAATAGATAAGCGCTTTGATATTAGGGTCTGTTGAACTTTCAAGGTTAAATTTGCAGCAGTCTGTTTGGTATTTAGGCAAGGCAGAGCCTATGCAGTGTGGTTATTCCCCATAAATGGGCGATAACGTAGCATTAATGCCAAACAGGCGCTGCCCAAAGGGTTCTTCCTAGGGGCTATTTACTCTTTGTTGCTCGGTTTTTACTTAGCCCACTAGGTTACAAATCTCGCGCCGCGATTAAATAGCCCCTAGTTTGAACAAATTTTAATCCGCAAAGATCAACAGACCCTAAATTACAGACTCTTACGCAGTTTATTAATAAACCACCTTGTAGCTTTCCCTTTGTTGTTTGTCCGCCAACCAAGAAACAAAGGTGTTACCGGTGCATCTTTGTTAATTGGTAAAGGGATTAAATCTCCTACCCCCAGTTGATTTATAATTCGATGTGTTGGTAAAAAACCAACGCCTAAACCTTTTACCTGCGCTGTTATTTTTTGCTCTAATGTGGCAACACGCATCACTGTTTGTTTTTCGAATATCCTGTGCGTCATCGGAGGCAACTTTTTTGAAGAGTCTCTGATCACAATTGAATGATATGGTTTTATATCCTCCTCAGATAGAGGAAGCTTATATTTTAGCAAAGGGTGGCTTTTACCGACTACAAACTGCCAGTCTGCGCGCTTAATTTCTTCAAATTTAATCCCTTGAGTGTTCACATCTGGAAAAGGTGCACCGATAACCAAATCAGCTCTATTTTCAATAATCGCGTCCCAGCTACCCCCTAATACTTCTTCTATAATGTTTACTTCAACATCTGTGTTAAGTTTATAAAACTCTGCAACAACCTCGTATAGTTCATTTATATCGTAAATAGTATCAATGGCAATGGTAATGCGGGACTCCCAGCCCCTGTCTACTTGTTTAGCTACTTCAACAATGTTCTGAGCTGCTTTTAATAACTCTCTACCTTGCTCAAGTAATACCTTGCCCGCAGGCGTTAAAATAGCTCTTCTTCCCTCGCGTCGGTAAACAATAATACCTAAATCTTCTTCTAACTTTTGCACCGTATAGGTAATTGTTGATGGCACACGATATAAAGTAGCCGCAGCGGCTGCAAAGCTGCCTTTTCTATCTATTGCGTCGAGTACTTCACACGCATCTAAGGATAATTTCATTAGCTCACCATCTAATTTAATTGTTCAGTATATTCGAACCTATTTATCAATGTAACTCAATTTAACTACAATTTATATTGTCTATAATAGATTCATAGTTTAAAAATTCAGAACATTTCGATTCTTTTATTTCAATTAATAATAGATCAGGAGCTTAAAATGCAAGTATTACACAAAGATTCATTACATAGAGGCGGATTTGCAGGGTTAAAAGAAACACGCCTTGTCGTTGATAATAAAATTGGCGGACGAAATGATACATGGAATGGACTTGGTAACTTTATATATTTAGCTGATGCACGCTTTTCACCTAAAGGCGAAACAGGTATGCATCCTCATCAAGAATTAGATGTTATTTCGGTTATGCTTGAGGGACGCATAGAACATAAAGGCTCTATGGAAAATGGGAAATCGATGCATGCTAATCAAGTGCAAGCACAGCGAGCAGGCGGCGAAGGCTTTGTTCATAACGAGATTAACCCAGACGATGTAGAAAACAGAATGCTGCAATTATGGGTTTTACCTGAAAAATCAGGTGAGCCTGCAAGTTATAGTTTTTTTGACTTGAAAAGAGACGAAATGGTGCGTGTGTACGGCGGTAACAAATCTCAACAAGACACACTAGATAGTCAGACTATAATCGAAATTGGTCTAATCAGTAAAAACCAAAATATCACTCACGAAGGCGAATTTATTGCTTATGTTACCGGTGGTGAAGCTATTGTAAATGGTGTTGAAGTAAAAGACGGTGATTTAATTCGTGACGATAAATTAGATTTTACAGCGCTTAGCGATGAGGTTCATTTATCATTAATTTACTTAAATAAAGCAAGCTAAAAGCTTTATCACGACTAATATTAATAGCAATAAACAAAACCGAAGCTACGTTTAATTTAGCGCAGCGTTCAAAATAGCTTAGCATACCAACAAGGTTGCCCTTAAATTAAGTAAGCAACCTTGATATATAGGAATTTAAATAATGAAAAAAATACTAACCGTATCGGGAAGTAATAGTAAAAACTCTATCAATAGAACATTATTAGAGCTGGCATCAAGCAAAATTGAAGGTCATGAAGTGACCACGCTAGATATTCGAGATTACCCAATGCCTTTTTTTAGTTTAGACAGAGAAGAAAGTGAAGGTCATCCAGATGCCGCTAAGCAAATACGTACTTTATTTGCACAACACGATGCTTTTATTATTTCATCTCCGGAGCATAACGGTGCAATACCTGCAGAGTTTAAAAACTTATTTGATTGGGTATCTCGTTTAGGTGATTTACAAAACCCAATGTTTGCAACAAATAAGCCTGTGTTTTTATTGAGTACATCTCCAGGTCCTCGAGGGGGCGCGACCAATATACAAACATTAAGTCAAATAATGCCATTTTGGGGAGCTGATATTAGAGGCTCATTTAGCTTAGGTAGTTTCTACGACTACTTTGTAGATGGAAAATTAAATGTTGAAAAAGAGCAGGAACTCACAAGCGCTATAACCGACTTTACTGCCTCACTTTAATCGACTAAGTGTTAGCCAGCAAAATCATCAAGAGCAAATATTGACGCCAGCTATCATAAGTTTTCACGGTCTACTCATTGTTAGCAGCTGAACGTCGTAAAAGTGGCAAAAAACATTCAAGGCGTGCATCTGAAACTCTGTTAGCTGGCGCCTTCGGCTTAACCAACCTACCTTTTGACGTAGGTCGGATAAGTGGCGAAGCCACTCCATCCGACAAAATGATGAATTCACCAGAGACAACCCAACTTACCGCGTTACTCTAAATGACCTTTTACGCTCAAAGCTGAACTTCGGCAAAGTGCCAATAGCGGACTGTCGTAACCTTAGTATCTTGTTAGTTTTCGATACTCTCATACGTCCCAAGCCAGTCTTTGTGTTCTGGGTATTTAAGCTTATAAGCATATATCTCAGCTTTAGTCGAATATTTAAAGTAAAGACCAAAATAATCAACTAAGTAATCTTCACCATTTCCCATACGCCAAAACATATCAGTTGGATGGCGATTAGGATATTTAATCCAAGGCGGTTTAGGCGGAGCATGCTTTAATTCATTATCGTAGCGATCCTTTAGCATTTTCTCCCAAGAAGCTTTGTGCTCGATATACTTATTCCATTGTTCATCAGTAGTGCCTTCAGGTTTATCACTTGCCAATGTTGCCACCGATATAAAAATTAAATTTAGAAATAATATGCGATATATATTCATAGAAAACTAACGCCCACAATAACAGACTAAAAGTGGTTGGCTAAAATTTAGGAACGAAGTAACTAAAGCCAACCAGTTTTAGTCCTTGTTGATTTGCCTTGTTATATGTTTATTTGCTGGAGTAGTGCTCAATAGAGTTCCTAAGCATATCCTCATACATTTCAATATACTCTGTAATATTAGCTTCGAGGTTGTTTGGGGATGATTTATCAAGAATGTTTTGAGCATTGTAGCAAGCGGTAGCAAATAGCATTGAAGAGCTTGCTTGAGACATTGAAGTCTCAGTTTCAACTTCAATCGCTTTTTCTAAATACCGGTCGACTACTTCTTCAAATTTTTCATCCATACTCTGAACATTCCCTAAACATATAACGAGACTGTAGAATAACTCCAACAGCCAAATTCAATTAAAAAACAAGTTCCTGTAATTAACTCTAAGCGCTTTTATAGCATTAGCTAATGCATTTGGAACCCATAAAACAAGATATTTTTCTTAAAAAAGAGTAATTCTACAGCCTATCGTGGTAGAGCGACCTATTGCTAGGCCGACCCCACACAGATCCGGACGTGCGG
>NZ_JANJGQ010000043.1:0-12441 GCF_030847595.1 Pseudoalteromonas sp. 20-92 | reverse complement strand
CACGCAATGGCACTTGAAAGTAACAACGTGCAATACGCTTACTTGTACTTTTTAGCACTTGATAGCATTGGCGCAACGGCGCAGGCCGTGAGTGAGTTAAAACTTAAAATTAGTACTTATAATAACGCGCAGCAGCTCAAAAACTTAGGGATGAGTTTTGCTCAAAAGCTTAAAAATGCTGAGGATTACCACTTTTTTTCTCGTTTAAAATAATTTTTTGAAAATAAATTATTTTTCACTCTGAATCTGTACTTTAGATTAGAGATTAAAATTCAACCACTTAACTTAATAATCTTGTGTTACTTAAACGGTAATACAAGGTTATAACCTCAATATTATAAGTAACATTTAATAAACAAGTAATCAACACATTGCACTTGCAAACATCATATGTTTAAATTGTTAGAATGAATCATTCCTGATTATTTACATTTCTTGATTGCTTATAGCTTTATCGCAATTAAGGATCGCTGTTTAATTAGCCTGATTCTAAATAACAGATACTGCCGTTGCATTATCTGCACACACAGTAATTATGAAGAAACGGAGTGGTTAAAATGCTTAAACACAGTAAATTGCATACAGCAATATTACTTGCATGTTGTTCTTTATCAGCTTTCACACACACTGCATATGCACAAGAAGAAACAACCGCAAAGCAAGCTAAAAGCAATTCAGACGATTTTGAAGTTATTTTAGTAAGCGCACAAAAACGCGATCAAGCACTAAAAGAAGTACCGTCTTCAATTGAAGTACTTAGCGGTGATTTAATTCAAGAGATTGGCATCGATAATGGGTTTGATTTAGTCACCTACTTACCTGGCTTTGGTATTGATGACAGCAGTGAAATACGAACTACAACATTAAAAACACGTGGTATAGGCACTTTTACAAACTCCATTGGCTTACAGTCTTCAAACTTAGTCGTTATAGATGGCGAAGTGCTACCACGTCAATCAATGCTTAACTTACCAATTTCAGATGTAAAACGTGTAGAAGCGATGCGCGGGCCGCAAGGCACTTTATTTGGCCAAAACACATCAACAGGCCTATTACATTATGTAACTAAAAAACCTCAACTAGATGACAGGGTTTCAGGTACGGTTAGAGCACAAGTTACTGAGTTTGATGGCACTGATTTTAGCGGTACTGTAAATGTACCACTTAACGAAAACTGGGCAGCTCGATTCAATGCACAATACAGTGATATTGATGGCTGGATAAAAAACACTATGCCTGGTGAAGAAGACTACACTATTGGCGCAAAAACAACAAAAGCTGGTCGCGGCCAACTTTTATACGATAACGGCCAAGAATTAAATGTTCTATTTCGCTTAGAATATTCAGAAACAGACACAAACTGTTGCTCTCTTACTCGTTTAGGTGGAATAAACCCAGATTTTGGCCCTCGTCCAATCGTTAATGTGAAAGACGATGGCACTATTGAAGGTACCACTTATAACCGTGTTAATCCTGAGTCTACTTTTGAAGAAGCCGGCGGCCCGGTAACATCACGTAATGCTGAAGGTAATTTTGGCAGAACAGAAAACTTTGGCTTTTCAATATCTGCTGATTACTACCTAAATGATGAAGTTACGCTTAGCTATAATGGTAGTTATAGAGACTTTGATTTATATAACAGCTCAGCATTTTTCACTATTAATTTCCCTGTAGAACGTACCGCCTTTGGTGGAAACGAATCAGTTGATGTACTTCAACAAGAGTTTCGTATCTCATCGTTTAACAATGAAAGGTTTGATTGGGTATTAGGTCTTTTTTATCATGATACCGACGGCCAACGCTCAGAGGTACGCGATGGCTGTATTGCAGGTAACCGAGGATTTATTGAAGGCGGCGAATTAACTGGTTGTTATTCAAGACAGTCAACAGATGCTTTTTTAGCTAACTATGCAGCCACTGGCGATGACGACCGCTCATTATTGACGCCATCTCGTTTACTAAATAGTGGTGATTTTACAACTGGTTTTGAAAACGTCGCTATTTTTGGACAACTTGAATATCAAATAACTGAGCAATTAGATGCTACTTTTGGCTTTAGATTATTACACGAAAAAAGTAATGCGACCTTTGCCCGTAAAGATTTGGCAACACCTTCTACGGGTGTTGGAATGGAAACATTCGATGAAGTATTAGAACTTGCTCAAACTGATCCATCGCTTATTTTACGCCAAGACGCGCCAACTAAGTTTGATAACTCAGACACAGCCTTTATCTATAAAGCAGTTGTTGGATATGATTTTACCGATGATATTCGCGGTTATGTAAATTATTCTACCGGCTATAAAGGCGCATCTTATTTTGTAACAACAAATACAGACCCTGCTGATGCAGACAACTTCCCTACCGATCCTGAAAACTCTTCAAACTTTGAAGTAGGCCTGCGTTCAGCGTATTTTGATAACGATTTACTGTTTAACTTTACCTACTTTGATATGAGAGTTGACGATTATCAAGTACGTGCCAGCCGTGTAATAGATGAAGAAAATAACATTATTTTTGCAGGCTACGTGAACGCAGCACAAGCGCGTTCAACCGGTATTGAAGCCGATGTAGTGGTTAAAATATCAGATAAATTGAAGTGGTCATTTAACTACGCTTATTTTGATGCACGTTACGAAGACTTTGCTGATACACCTATAAATTGTCCTGCTGGTGATGGTGGTTTACTTGCTTCTCGCTGCACTACTGATTCAACAGGTCGTCAGAGCTTTGATCAAACGGGTTTATCTTTCCCTAATAATGCTGAGCAACAATTTTTAAGTACTATTTCATACAATACACAAATTGCTGATACTGGCTGGAAAGCAAATACTAGTGCAGTTTGGCGTTATAATGGTAGCCATACGCAATCAATTAATGAACTTGCCTTTGGCGAATCAGCTAACCCATCGTCAAGCATTTGGGATGGTTACTTGAGTGTAAGCAAAGATAACCTTCAGTTTAGTGTATTCATTAAAAACTTATTTGATAAGTCGTACACTACTCGCCAACGTATAAACTCTGAAGGTTTTGGGGAAGCATTCTATCCTCGTGACTGGAGTCGTTATGTGGGTGCAAGTGTTCAATATAGCTTTTAATTAAAGTATCAATACAAAAAATAGCGCTTAATAAGCGCTATTTTCTTACTTACACTTAATTACTTACAACGGCTCTTTTCTACCAACTAACTCCCCGTTAGCATCATTTATAACCGCATTACTAATATCTATATACTCATTATTACTCCAACGAACCGATACATTATTTATCTGTGTACACGTACCTAAACCAACGTGTAGCTTGTTATTTTCACTTTGTGAAAAACCTGCACCCGTTGAGCCTACAACACGCTTATAAGTATGCCCACACGCTTTTATAGTAGCAGTAGCTCCCAATGCAGACACGCCAGCGTTAGGTGAGTAACCAATATTAGTGATCAAAAAATTATGCTGTGCATCTAAAACACTGTTATTAGTAAATAGGTGCCAACGGCCCCGCTCGTTTGAGTAGATTAAATCAAGGTCGCCGTCATTATCGTAATCAAAGGCCTGTGCACTCCCCCCGGTTGCTCCAAGTTCAGTTGAAATAAGACCATGATTTTGTAAAGCCTCAAATCCTTGACCGTGCTGATTTAAATACAGTACCTGCTCGTTAGCTCTTGATGGATTACCATAACGTAATACAATTAAGTCGCTCCAACCATCGTTATTAAAATCCCCGGCTACTGCACTGGTTGTAGGCTCGCTAAGATTAATATTTAGCTTGGCTGTTGCATCAACAAATTTACCTTGCTGGTTTTCTAATAATACCGCTGGTAATGGCTCAAGCCCTTTTACGTTGGGTGAATTAATCACTCTTTTAATAACACCCGCTGTAGGCGATTTAGTATCCCCCGCGACGCGCCAAGTATCATTACCTAAGTAACCTATATATAAACCTTTTTTACTTAAATTTTTAGGCCAGCCGGTTGCTTGCTCTTTTGTTACATGTACCGTACGTTCACTGCCGCCGTGCCCTTTTAATATTAAAGGAGCGCTATTTTCTCCAATAAACACATTAAAATGAGGGTAAGCCATTTGCAGGTTTTCTATTTCAAAGTCACCCGATATTTTAAAGTCTTCAAATTTAAATGCTTCGTTACGAGCAAAAAAAGCAAAGTTTTGAGATTGAGCATCGTAAAAGGTGTGTTGTTCAAATTGATGTTTAGCGCGCGTTAAAAATAAATCAAAATCACCGTCATTATCAAAGTCGATTTCGGTCATACTACTTACATGACTAATATTACGGTTATTCCCTAATACAGCCTTACTTTTATTTTTATAGCCTAAATCAGATTTGCTCTGCACTGCAACAATGTCATCTCCACCGTAAAAAAATAAATCATCGTGCCCGTCATTATTAAAATCACTTACTAAGGTTTTATAACCAAGCCATTTAGCATTAGGTAAGTAATCGACAAACTTAAAATGATTATGTCCTTCGTTTTTGTATATATGGTTCGCTCCTTTTTTTTGCCTATTTAATGGAAAAGCAGAAAGTACTAAATCTAGTACGCCACTGTTATTACCATCAACTAATTTAACCGAACGTCCGCGTGTGCGTTCAAAATCATCAAACGTTTTTCCGCCTTCAACAGTGCGGTCATGATTTATTTGAAACGACACAGGTAAACGAGGTTTTAAGCCACCACCACCTCCTTGGGCAATTATTAAATCCATACGACCATCTAAGTCGTAATCAGCAACAGCAACACCATGTGTGTCGCCTTTAATAATTATCTGTGGTGCTGAAAAGGTATTATCTTTGTTATTCCAAAAAATTTTTACTGCGTGGGTATGCTCAGTAATTAATACATCTTGATAACCATCTTTATCAAAGTCTGCAATCAGCGCGCTATCCCACTTACGGCGCGATAGGGGCTCAAAAGGTATAATGTTTTGCGATTCTCTAAACATTAATTTATTACTGCGGTTGTCGCTTAGTGTTTCATTGCTTACCCTTTGAGTAGTGTTACATCCACAAAGCAGAATACTTGTAGCAATCAGTGATAAACAAAATAATGTGCTTGCTGGCTTAGTATTTTTTTTCATTTAACCCACTCCTTACTTAACTGACTGTATTGGTTTTTGCTGCCAAACACGGATGTATTCAATTTCAAAGTCGACTACACCATCATCTTTTTTACCTTCAGGGCTGTTACGTTCAAGCTCTTCTTTACTTTTTGGTACGCCATGCCAAGGAAAAGTCTCTTGATCAAGCCATAAAAACAGTGGCTTAGTGGCTACATAGCCTGTATCAACCCCACGATGCTCTTTAGCCCAGGCATCAGCTTGTGCTGCAGATACTTCGCTAAATAATTTACCGTCAACATAGTATTTAATTCCATCAGCACTCCAATCGATTCCATACACATGAAAGTCATCAGCCACTCTAAAACCTAAGTCTTTTCGCTCTGTATAAGTGGGCTTGCCCATCACCTTTTTATTCCAATCGCGGATTGACCACCATAATTCACTGTCTATGTGATCTTTTTTAGGATCAAGCGAGTCGCCAAATAATTCAAAAAAATCAACTTCTAACTTTTCACCCATCGACCAAAATGCACTGCTTATTTGCGCATCAGCGGCTTTACTTTTAATTTCTATGTACCCGTACTGAAATGACTTTCTGCCAATAAAGCATGCCGTTGTCAGGTTTTCGTATTTAAGTGCATCGCCAAACACGGGCTTATGTATTTTTTCTTCAAATGGAAAGTCTGGCTCCCAACGTGTTTCAAGCTTTAGCTTACCATCTTCTAAACGGTAGTTATTACCCGAAAATTGCGAAGGTGCTCGGCCTTTCCATACTTTTTTATTTGGCTTATCTGGGTGCTTATAAACGGGTTTACCCTTTTCTAGTTTACCCACAATGTACCAACGTTCTTCATCAATAGTGCTGGCTTCAAATTCATCACTTACTTGAGTGTTTAAAACCCATGCGCCTTCATTTAACGGATCGGTTAGTGGCAATACATTTTTAACACGCAGGCTCTTTTGCGTATTACTCGCGGAATCACTACTGCAACCGCCAAGAGTTATTACCGATAACAGTGCTGCTGTGAACGTCAATTTATGCGCTTTTATATTTTTTAATTTGTAGTTCATGATGTCTCATTATTTGGTATATAAATTAGTGTGAAAGTTAGAAGTTGGTGTATAAATAGATTTTTCATCGAGGCTTATAAGCAAACAAAGCGACTTTAAACTTATTTAGTTTAAAATCGCTTTAACAAATACTATTTTGTACACGTGTTACCTAAATGTCGGTACGAATAACAGCATAATCATCTATTAAAAGTGAATTCCCTGTTGGTAATCCATACACTTCCCAAAGAGTAAACACATCGGTTACTGAGCTCCACGTTGCTGGAATAGCCCATTCACGTGTACTAGTTGAATCCTCTTCAAACTCGATATATTGCCACTGCGTAGTGGCTGCGAGTGCTGCGCTAAATAAGCCGGCTTCTGAGTAACGACCTGTAAATCCATTTGCATCCTCAGGTATGCCGTCATAAACCCACGGTACAACAACATGGCGTAACGTAACGGGTTCAACAGGCACTTGATTTAACTTAACCCACACGGCATAACGGTATGTTTTACCAACAGACTCGGCACCACGTCCATAGTTGGCGCTATACCAGTTCCGTTGTTTATTCCAAACTTGCTGAGTTGCAAAAGAGTACGGTGTATTCGCTTCACCTTGAGTTGCAGTACCCGCTGTAATTTCAAGCGAACGACCATTACCCGACACAGAGGTTGCCGATACGCTATAAGTGGCATTACCTTTATAAGGTGCGCCTTCACCATTGAGGTTAAAGTCGGTGTTAAAGCCTGCTTCGTGTTCAGACACACCCGGCTCACACATTTGGTTATTAACAGTATTAACCGTAATACTTTTTTGCGAAATAAGTGATAAAGGTGTACTTGCTGTATCGCCATCAATAAGTTCAACCGTTACCGTATTTGTGCTGTCTATTGTTGTAGGTGCTTTAACGGCAAGTACTTCTCCAAAGCCGCTTTTTGCGGTTAAGCTTTTCGTAAATGAAACTTCATCGTTAAGTGTCCAATCAAAAGTATATTCGCCGCTTAACTCTGCGTTTAGTAAAGCCGGCTGCACTTCTACACCACTGGCCACACAGATAGGAACGTCCTTGTTACCTGAAGAAGCGCCTAACTCGTTTTTATCGTCGTTTGTTATTGCAAGACTAAAAGCACCTGTCACTGTAAGTGTGGCGCTTGATGAAGCTTCGGGGTTATCAACACTTGTGGCTGTAATAGTCGTTTCACCGGTATTTTTAGCACTAATAAGGCCATTTTCATCTATAGTTGCAATATCTTCATCTGCAATTGAATAAATAAGTGCGGGATTACACGCGTAACTTGGTATCGCTGATGCGAATACACTTGCTTGGCCACCAGCAGGGATTTCAATCGGCGAGACGCTGACCTCAGTTACAACATCATCAATCGCATTGACAGTTAATTGTAATGTACGTGTAGGCAGTGCTCCGCCCGCAGCAATAGCTGCACCATTATTGATAGAATATGTAATGTTATAAATAACTTGGCTCGGAAAGTCTAAGTTACCATCAGCAATAGGATTACCTTCGCCATCTAAAGCGCCTCTTATATCGGTTTGGTCGCATTGTCTTAATGCCGCCGAAAACGCATCGGTATTTATAACTAATTTAGTGCTATCACTTGATTGCGTGAAAGGTGAAATTCGGTGTGATGCAATAGTATTAGCACTTGTTTGTGGGGTAGTGAAATTATTATTAACCACAAACTCTAACTCACTTACGTTTATGGTTGCACCTGACTCAAAGGCTGGTTTACCGTCGATTGTTACGCCTTGCAGTAAATCAATTTCTTGAACTCCGGACTCCTCATTTAATGTGCTCGTGATCACCGCGGTATCGATTACAAGAGCTAAATCAGATTTAAACTGCGGATCATAACCTTCATCCGTTCCGCCGCACCCTGTTAATACTGAAAATATAACACTGCTAATTGCTGTTTTTATTAGTAAGTTATGTTTCATCTTACTCTCCAAGATTTGTAAGGCAGCGCGCCTAACGTGGCCCGCTGCTAATAGTTTCTCAATTAAAAGGTACCGCGAAGACCAACACGGAACTGACGACCTGTTTTCCAAACTGATGCTGTACGCGAAGTAGTTACACTGCCATCTTCAATTGCATTACCTTCATCAAGCACAACCTCTTGCGAGTTAGCTTCAAACGCATTACGACTAAATGAACTGGTGTAATAAATTCGGTTAGTTTCATCAGTTAAGTTAAGTGCCTGAAAAGTTACGCTAAAGTTTTTATTAATTTTATAACTTGAGCTAAAGTCCAAACGATGGGTTGCCTCTTGCCATGTAGCGCCGCCAACTAAACCTCGGTTAACTAATTGATCCCCGGTGTAGCGACTCGCTAAACGTAATTGAATCCCTTTTTGTTCCCAATACAGTGTTGTATTTAGGGAATGCTTTGGAGTGAAAGGTTGTGGTAGTGGTTTTAAAAATATATCGGTATTACCTACCTGCTGACGATCAGATTCTGAATCTTGGTAGGTATAGTTCATGTTTAAACCTAAGCCACCCCAATAACTTGGTAAAAAGTCATAGTTTTGGTTGTAACCTAGTTCAACACCTTTAATATCTGCGCCTTTACCATTGGTTACTGTGGTTACGTTTACAACGTCACATTCAATGCGCCATTGGTCAAAAAAGCCTGCAACTTGCCTAAGTGGCATACAATCTTCTTCGCCACCTGGTGCTCTATTCTCATCGTAATCAAGTAATAAATCGGCTGTTTGTAAATCGTATTCAGTCCTAACGTCTTTGTAGTGATACGGAACCACAACCGTTTCTTCAAAGTCTTTCATATCCTTGTAAAAGAACGCTGCCGACAGCAAGCCTGAATCACTAAAGTACCACTCATAAGACAAGTCGAGATTGGTTGATTTAAGCGGTTTTAAATTTGCATTTCCTGCTGAGCCATTGGCAGAGTCCCATTGTTGTTCAAAAATTTGTGTACGTGGGTTTAATGAATCAAAACGAGGACGTGTCATTGTTCTACTAACAGCAAAACGTGCAATCATTTCTTCGTTAACTGCATAGTTTAAGTTCAAGCTAGGTAAATAAGCGTCATGTCCGCCTTTTTTAGTTACCCATGCAACGCGGTCTTGTACTTCACGTCCGCTACCTTGTGTCCCTGTAAATGAGGTTGTTCTGTCTAAAAACGGCCAAATTTGTCCGTTGCTTGCAAAGTGTGCCCACGCATTAGCTGACGTTGGAACTAAATTTCCGTTGCTGTCGTAAATTAAAGAAGGTAATGCATTGTTAGCTATAATGTTGCCATTTTCATCTACAAAAACTTGCTGATTTACACCCAGTCCGGTGTTGCCATCAGCCCCAGGAATTACAAACTGACCCGTTAGCGGATCAACAGGGAAAGTAGCCGGGTTTGAGCGGTTATACGCATGGGTGATTTGCCATGCCCAACAGTTTTGTAGCTCAGCATCGTTTGCTGGTGTGTAACGATGATCAGGCTGACCCGTGTCAGATACCCCCATAACAGCTGCCGGACAGGCATCTAAATTTGTATTTGCTAAACCGCGCTCAACTAACAAATTGTACGCATCAACCATTTGTGGAAAACGCGTATAGTTAATACCGCCTACACCAGTTGCTGTTGTGTCATCTTTTACATACCTAAGGCCTAAGTTACCTGTTAGCTTGCCATCCATCAGCTCAAAGTTTGCTTTAAAATAAGCGGCTTTTGTTTCGGTTTCAATATTACGACTGCCTGTAATGGTTTCGCGTATACCTACTTCACCTGCATCTTTGCCTGAAACAATTTCAAGCGCTTTTTCGGCATCAAGTAACGGCCAGCCATTAAAAAACTCTGCAGAGCGGTCTGATTGAATATCTTCACCAAAATTATCGTAAGGATAGGCACTATCAGCGATTATATCGGCTAAGCGAATTGTACCAAGCCCACGTACTTCAAAAGTTTGATCAGGGTCTTCTAAATCTATTAAGTCACTGCCATTTGTGGTTGCTCTATTTTGAATAGAGACATCTTTTTTACGATTTGACCACTTAACTCCAAACTCGATCGATCTGATAAAGTCACCATCAAGCGCATAGTCAAAATCAACAAACAGTGATTTGTTTGTATCCGCTAATTTATTTTTACGCAGCACTAAACTACCTAAGTGATTGTGCTGCATGTCATACGGATTAAAACGGCTGTATACCGCATTAGACGTACCATCAAAGGCATCAAACTCACCTGGAGTAACGCCAGTTGAGTAACTACATTCTCCACTGCCGCCACAGTCGTAACCAACCATTTCGTGGCTGCCATCGGGCATTGATTCAACTATTTGACGACCTGCCGTGCCCCATGTAGCTGTACTAATAGAGATAAAACGATCTTTCTCATCATCGTCTGGTGTTTCATCTGTTGTTTTAGAAAAACCAGCTCTTACATTCATATTTAATGAATCAGTTACCTGATAATCAATATCAAGTGACGCTACATTAGTATCAATTTCTCTAAGTCCGTAGGAGCGAACAAAGTTACCGCCTGTAGAGCGGCTACTTGATTGCTGTAAGGTATTGGTCGATAAATCAACCCCGTTTAGTGCTGTATTGTCATCACCGGCATAAATTAAAGGTGTTACAGGTCCCATGTTTAAACGCAGTCGTTGACTGTCGGTTAACACATCTTGCTCTGTATGAGTTACATCTAGTTGAATATCAAGTGACTCTGTTGGTTGGTATTGAAAACCTGTAGATACTGACAAGCGATCTCGTTGGTCATTATTTAGTGTAAAATCAATAACCTCACGCGCTAAAACAAATAAATCACCTTCATGTAATATTTGCGTTTCAGGGTCGTAATTATTAAGTGAACTCAGTGGGTTTAATAATGCTTCTCCATTCTCACCGAAAAGCTTATTTCCATCAGCATCACGTTGATTGCCAAGTACCCTAATTGCTTTGCCTGTAACGGTGTCATGTGCTGTACGGCCTGTCGCATCATCTAAATCAACGATAGGAATTGCGCCGTTAGCCCAATCGGTATTGATACGATCTTGTCGTGTTTTTTGTGTATCTTTAGAGGCGGTGATAATAAAGCCAAAGGTGTCGTCAAAGTATTTATCAGAAAAGCTAAAATTAATGCGTGAGTCACTTTCATCAGAAAACTCGTTGTAGCGCCCTTCAACCGTAAAAGAACGACGTGGTTTGTTTAAATTTAGCGGTTTTACAGTTCTCAGTACAACACTTGCGCCGAGTGAGCCCTCATCATTATCAGCAGAAGACGTTTTAATTACATCAATAGATGACAAAATGTCTGACGAAAAAGAGCTTAAATCAACACTGTTATCGTTAGTCGCGCCCGCACTAGAGCCATCGGTACTTAGCCCGCCGGTAAGTGCTACACCATTCATTGATATTTGATTTAAAGAAGGTCCGGCACCACGAATTGATATACGTGTTCCTTCACCGCCTTCTTCTTGAATACTCACCCCTGTTACTCTAGATAGTGCATCAGCGATGTTTTGATCTGTTGATTTACCTACATCTTCAGCATGAATTGAGTCACTTACGTTGTCGGAAAAGCGCTTTGCGTTTACCGCTTTTCGTAAGCTACTTTTGATCCCTTGGACTTCAATTATTTCGATATCTTTTTGTAGTTTTATTTTCTCTTTTTCTTCATCTTCTTGTGCAAAAGCAGATGATGAAATAAGCGAAACAATAATAGCTGCAGAGACTGCTGATAACCTAAAGTTATGCTGCATTGTGTGCTCTCCTGTTTATCGGCATCGTTTTTCTCAATGCCAGTGTGTGATGATGTTGTCTGTTTTTATTGTTAGTTAAGCGCTGTAGGCTAAATTAATGTGCATCTTAGCTTCTAAAATTTAGACTTGAACAAACGGCTAACTTATGACCAAGTTAAACATATGACCTTTGCACTTACAAGCTGTTTACTTTATTTTTTACATTTTTATGTATTTGGGTATTTAACAGTGAAACATTGATATTATAAAAATTAACCACCCCAAATCTGCTTATATATGGGATCTATTTAACGTTAAGAAAATTAATCAAAGATTTATGCAGGTTGGTATAACTCTTTTATTGGTACTAAGAAGTAATTAATGAGATTTTTAATTCAGCTAGATAGGAATTTTAACGATTGATATTACAAAATAAAAATGTATTTATCTTATACTGTATGCAATAAAAAGTAACAATGCTAAGTTGGTTTTTTAGTAACAAACATAATAATGTTAAGGGCAATTTAATTCAGGGCAAGAGCATGAAAAAAGTCTATGCGTTCAGTACCTTTTCAAGGTAGGCTGTACTGCGCATAGCTTTTTTCTG
>NZ_JANJGQ010000042.1:0-14807 GCF_030847595.1 Pseudoalteromonas sp. 20-92 | reverse complement strand
ATATTTGTTCGAGCGTGTCTAAAAATGCTTGATGTGCTTTATTGGTATTCAGTTCGCTCTCAGGATGAATTTTTTCACAGAGCGTTAAGCTTCTCCCATTCATTGGAATACTGGCGCGCAATACTTGAAACATCCCTTGTCCATTAATAGGTAACCAATCGACTAATATGATGGGGGACTTTTTATTTCCAATTAACTGCGCTGACATATAGCCATAGAAGAAAAGGCGCTCGCTGTGTAAGAGCGTGTTACCGATTAAGCGGTCAGCGCGTTTAATATCATTTTTATTTGTTGTTTTTGATAGGCTTTTCAAGCCTCTACCTAAATATGTTACAGACACACGTTGATCATGCATGCCAGAGTCAATGAAGGTAAATAACGTGTTTAATCGAGTAGAGTGAATTTCAGGGTAGGCAGCAGCGATATCATTCTGTATTATATTTGTGATCTTCATGGCTATTGTTTTAAGTTGTTTTTAGCGAAGTAATTTGATCACAATTAGTCATGAAGGTCGGATCCCCTTTACTCATCTTTTTTAAATTCATTTCGTGGGAATTCGTCAGGTTTGGATATAGATTGAATAAATTTCAATCCTAAAAGGCTAATATCCAACAAGAAATGGCTGTAGTTTTTGCAGGGCAATGGGTAGCCAACGAGTATAATGCTCGGGGTTAGTCGCTAATTGTGATTGAATATCATCTAGGTTTTCCCAGCGCCAATCGGATACTTCTTCAAGATTAACTTTTGGACTACCGTCGTAATAGCCCACTAAAACATGATCAAACTCATGTTCGAATAGCCCGTTTTCCATTTTACAAATATAAGTGAAGTGAATTAATTCTGTAAGCTGGGTAGTAAAACCCATCTCTTCCATTAATCGCCGCTGACCTGCGTCAACAACAGACTCACCTTTACGTGGGTGACTACAACATGTATTAGTCCATAACCCTGCTGAGTGATATTTATTAGCGCTTCTTTGATGGATCATTAACTGGTTATTTGCGTTAAAAATAAAGATAGAAAATGCGCGATGTAGCACCCCTTTTTGATGCGCTTCTAATTTAGGCATAAGTCCTGTCTCGTTTCCTTGCTCATCCACTAAAACAACGTTTTCAAATTCTGACATATAAGGTTTCCACGCTCGTTGCTCTGGTTAATTAACTAAACGCGACGTTAAAGCTTAATGCGATGCGGTCATGTTCGGATTCGTTTTGGCTAACATGGTGCGGTACTTGGCTGTTAAATAAGATAAGCCTACGCTCAATTGCTGGATAACTAACAGTGTTAAAGTTTTCACGTTTGGTTCTCTGCGACAACCACATATTGTCTTCTAGGTTCTCAAAATAAATATCGCCACTGTTATCTGGTGCTTTTATGTAATATACCCCACTAATGTATGATCCCGGATGCGAGTGCATACGTTCATAATTCCCTTTAGATGAAATGCTTACCCACGAATTAGTGATAATAGGGTTTGCCGTTTCACGGGTTTCTATTTGAGCCAAATAGGCACCTATATTTTCACTTAAACGCGCTTGTAATAAGTCAAAAGGCGCTTGTTGCAAAATATTGTTAATTGTTTGGTAAGTTGTATAAAGGTTATCGCGCGTGGAGTGCGGTAATTCTTTTTTTAGCGCGATGACTGCCCGAGCGAGCAGATTATTCTGCTCGTCAGACAATACCTGATCCTCATAGTAAAATGTTTTAGGAAAAAAGAACTCAAAAGGCATAAATATCTCTAATTTACTCTGAATAATTACCAGATACGCGGCTTTTCACTTTGCCACCTGAAACAGCCCCAGAAAGTGCTGCACTAAACACAGTCTGCCCTAACCCGCTATCCCAATCATTGCCTGATGCTAGATTCATTGCGGTATTTTTGGTAATGCCTATTGCTTCACTTTTAGCAATAGCTTTTGTCGCGTCGGTAAGATAGCCTTTTATACCCGGAGCAGCACGTGTATCGGCAACGGTTTCTCCAAGCCAAACAACGCCTTTTTTTGCCCCATTAAGCACTTTACCTGCATTGGATAGCTCACTGGTAGATGCTTTTACGCCTTTAGAAGCCGACGCCGCAATGCTACCCGCAGCTTCACCAGCAAAAACGGACAAGCCCCCAGTGATAAAGCCAGCGGCCGCACCAATACCCATATCAACACCGTACTCTTTCCAGTTAAAATCGGTCGCGTTAAACACTGAATAAGTTATCGCAGAGACACCCGCACCGTAAAAAGCCCCTGCAGCTGCGGCTAATGCTGCTGACGCTGGGGTGGACAGGCCTCCGGTGATAACTTCTAACACTCCAGCGACAACATCGATGACTACTCCGACCAGTATTTCAACAGCACCTATAATTGCGCCTGCGATTGCACTAAACAGGCTAGAGATTGAAAAACGACCTGTTGGATCGATGTAAAGTACAGGATTATTGGACGCATAAATGTATGGACTAAAGTACTGTTTGTCAGGATCGGTTGCAATAAAGCGGCCTAATTCCGCATGATAGAAACGAGCTCCAAAGTTGTACATGCCAATTTCGCGATCAAATTCCTGGCCAGTGAACAAATAAGGCAGAAATCCTGGTTCAGGCTCTATGGCTTTGCTAAGTGCACCAAATGTTAGGTAATCGTATTGCGCTATTATCTGGGCATTTTCATCAAATACTGTACGTACCGAGCCTAAATGGTCTTTACCTACACTGTAATTTTTATTGCCTTTTCTGAACGCAATTAGTCCAGTTGGGCCGTAAAAGTAGATCATAGATGAAGTCGCCACATCGTGCTGCTGGCTCGAAATTTTAGTGAACTCGGTTAACGGCTTACCATTTAAGTCCCTGACATATAATTTTTGTTGGTACTCGCCACTTGCACCTTGAACCGTTTTTAATACTCGTTGATTACCTCTCCCATACGCAAAGTGCAACGTATTGCTTTCAGGGCCTCCCGTGTCGGTAATTTGTGTTGTCATTTTGGAACCGGGATCGTAGTCCAATCCAAGTTCATGTGGTTGCAAAGACAAATGAGTATTAAATTTCGCTGTCGTCGCATTGCCATTGAGGTCATACGCATAATCTGCTAACACGGTATTATTGCTGGTGCTGTTTGTAATGGATTGTACTTGCTGCGTGCCAGAAATATATTTATAAACGTAGTCACTACTGCCAAAGGTGACGTTTTTAATATTGCCGTTGTTGTCATAGCCACGGCTGCCATTTATTTTTAAAGTGTGCTCTGGGCTTAATTCGCTATTCGCGTCGGTAATACCGCCAACATCATCAACTGCGTATTTAAATTGGCTTGTGGGCTTGTCGTTAATAGCCGTGGTTGATGAGGCAATGGTGCCGTCAAAATATGCAGCCCCCTCATATCCGCCCTCAGAATAAGAAAGTGTTTGTTCAAACAAAGGTTTGTTTGCACCAGCCAAAGTTTGGTTTATTTCTTTTAACCATTCTGGTGAGTTGTAGTTCAACTCGCGAATTATCTGCAACCCCGCCTCAGTTATCACTTGCTCTCGATACACTTGTCCGTTTGCCAGATAACTAAAACCAGCTATTTGACTGTCAAAACTCGGGGAGTCAGATATCGCGCTAACGAGGTTTTGCCTATTTGTATTGAAGTAAATAGCGTATCCGTCTGCAGTGCCGTCTGGGTAGATAGTTTTCGCTGTATTACCTAAATTATCAAACGTGTACTGCACGCTTTGTTGTTGATTGCCATCAAAATCGGCGACCGACAGCGTACGCAAAGTTGTATTTCCGAACACATCAAATGAGAAAGTTTCATTAACGTCCGTTTGCCCTGCGATACCATTATTGGACTCAGTTTTATAAGCTCGCCCTATCGCATTGACAGATGCGTCGTCGTAACATAGTTTTTGTCGCCAAGTGTTAGGCGTTGCAGGCCAATTAGGGCTTACATCGCTATGCGCTTGCAACGCAGTGTGATCCCAACTACCGACGACATAACCTTTTTCAATATCCCGCCCCACACGGTTATATTTTACGTAATTGTAGTTACCACTTTGTTGCCCCTGTTGGTCTTGTACGAAGCGAATTCGACCACTTTTATCGTAAACATAGTTCGTTGTTTGCTGATGCTGAGTGCTCGATATCATATTACCATTAAAATCAAACGCTTGAGTTATCACCCAATCTTCAGGAACGGAGCCTGTAGGTGGAGAAAAATAGTTTGGCGACTGAATTTTAATTGCGTTTCCGGCATCATCAAATAAGGTGGTACTTTTGTTTTGCCCTTCCCCATTAATCGACACTTTACTTAAAAGCTGATCGCGCTGATTTTTAATTTCATAGTAAACATTTTGGTTTGGATCGGTAGAGACAAGTTTGTAAAACTTATTGTCTACGTTAGTATATTGGTAAACACTCGGATGTGCGTCTACCTGAAATTTAGCCCCAGGGTTACCAATTTTATTTACTCGTGCCAGTGGCGATGTTTCATATACTTCACGGGTATAGCTGTAACCCCCGTCTGCTGGATTGGCAGTATCAACAAGCCCAGTCATTTTCCCTGTATGCCAATTAAGGCTTGCCAAATTAGAACCGTATTTAAATAGTGGGTTTTCACTATTTTTTACAAAAACACTTTTAGATGTAACCGCCGCGCGGCCTAGGTTATCGGTCACTTTTTGATGTGCCACAACTTGTTTATCGTCCAAGCTTTGCTCTTGAATTAACACACCTCTAGAATCTTTATATTTAACTTGAGCTTGCGGACTAATCAGGTGAGCAATTTCAGAAATAATAACTTTGTTATTGAAGAACAATTGTGGTGCACTATTTAGCACATGTGCTAACTGACAACTAAATATTAACTGACCATTTGCCCAAAACAACAGGGTTTTGTCATCAATAATCAGATCCCAATTTGTTTGTGGACGATAAACCTCAATCGAGTCACCATTTTGGTTTAACTGATATAAGTACCGCGTATTCTCACTGTTCAAAGTCCAACTAGTTTGGTCAACGGGGCCAGTGACCACGCTTGCGTCTTGGCTTAACGGGTAATCTGATTTAGCAAACTCATTGAGCAGATTGTTACTGATTTCACCTTGATTAAGCTCATTTAAATAAGGCATGCTCGGTACACTAAATATTGACTGGTCGCTTGCAAGTTCTGTTGAGTCTGATTGAATGAGTTGCCAATTAAAAAGACTCGGGTTCCACTGAATTTTAGTGTTGTCATCAAGCTGAATGCCAAGCGTACCATCTAGTGCTTCTCCAGTTTCAAACCTCACAGCTAACGCATAACGATTATTATTGGGAGCGTTTAATAAGGTCAGTGTACCCGGTTGATTATGTGCTTTTTGACTTAATCTGCCTGCTTCGACTTGCCAAACGTCGGGACTTGGTTGCCAACTATTCTGCCACTGTGCACCGCGTTTAAAATTACAAAGGGTTCCACCCTCGGCAGCTTGAATGGCCAAATCATGATTTGGCGACTGAGTAGAGTATTGCCCTTGATTGCCTTGAGATGAATAGTAACGACTTTTAACCGCGGTCATTACATCACCAGCATTGGTGCTTAGCGATCCTTGCTCAAGCTCATTGTAGGTAGATTGCTGCGTTTCGCCATTTGCGGCTAACTCTGCGATTACAGTCCAGTTTTTACTGTTATATACACTTGCGGTATAAGTACTATCAAGTGGCGAAAAGCGAAGATTATCAATATAAACTGGTGCTTGGGTATTTTTATTTTTACAGGTAATGGAAATTGACGTATTTGCATTGGTGACATCAAATGTTTGATGAATATAGAGCCATTCACCTGTCGTTTCAGGAAAATCCAGCTGAACGTAGTCACCACTAGAAAGCTCGATACACCAAACCGCGTCACCTTGGTTATTTTTGAAGTCGGCTGGCTTTTTGACCCATGCAGAAAAAATAAACTTAAGATCCGTTAGTTGTGGGATAAATGTTGCTGTTATTCCAGAGTTATCTTGCGTATTAGGTGCTAATTGGAGGCTATTTACCCCAGTATGTGCATCAATCACGGTATTACCTACGCTAGGAATAATAGTGCTATTACTACCTAACTGCCACATACCACTTTTTTCATATGATTCAAATCCATAGTAGCTCGCTTCTTGTTGTGAAATAGCGGCTCCTGGGAATTTAGCAATGTTATAGCGTTCATTTTCATCATAAATAAAGGACGTTGGTATACCGTCTACATTAAGCTGTTCGTGAATAGCGCCACCTATCTGACCGCGCTTTGTCACTTCTGACAGCAGCAACCAATTTTCATTTTCTTTCCCTGAAGAATAATCGAAAATAGGTGCGCTCGCACCAGGGGCAGTCCAAACATATTTTTGGTGTGCGGCAAGTTTGATTTTATTTGGATTGTCAGACCAATTTTTATAGGTTGTTATCGTACTTTTGGTGAAGTTACTGGTACTTGCTTCGCTGTTGACGACACTGGTAGTTTCTTCAATAACGGTATTAAGGATGTGTGCGGATAGAAATAACGATTGGTACTTAGGCTCTTGCCATGCATACTTTGTATGCGTACGCATTAATTTACGTGTGCCATCATTAGCGTAATATTCTTGTTCGTGGTTAACCGGCAGGCCTGTTGTGTCATCATAGGTGACATAATTGTTGGTTCTTACGCCATCTAACACACTATTTGTTTGTCTTAATCGCACATACGCACCGTACAGCCGCTTTCCATCGCTATTGTTGATGATTTCCCAGTAATTAAGCTTACTTCTAACCAGTCGATTAGCCGAGTCAAACTCTTTTTTGGCTAACAACATTCCATTGAGAATATTAGCGTAGTTATAAGTCCACGTTGCTTGTGGATATAACCCCGCGTGACCAGAAAGACCATTGGAGAAATAACGTTCAGTTCGCCCTTCAGGTGTTTCTGGTGGTGTGTTATTGGTCGATTTAACGCCTGCTACTTCAATTACTATTGGGAATTGTGCGAGCCCAATTTTACTATTGTAGCTGATTTGAGACTCATTTGAATTAGCGTAAAAATAAGACTGGTAAAAAGATGCCTCATTATCGTGTGCGTCTTCAATTTCAATATAGGCTACGGGATGTATAACTATATTATCGCTTAAACTTTTGTCATCGACATTGAGTAAGAAAAGTTGGTCAGCTGCGTCAAACTCAGCACTGGTATAACTCACGATGAAACGAGGCCCCACGAGGTTGCTTCCAACCAAGGGGACACCATTGTGCTCTGGCACCGTAATTTTTTGTGAGCCACCAGGCATTTCAATAGAGTTACTTATCTGACCATTATTGGTCGTGATTAAGTAACTATTAGCGTCGGCATTAAGATTGTTTTGATAAGCAATAAAATTAGGCCCGCGATTTTGAATGGTTGATTCTGCAGTGGTCATAATTTCGTTAGCTTGGGATTGCCATTGACCATTTACATCGCGCATGTAAACCCTTGCTCCCATAGTGAGAACATTAGCTTGCACCGTTGGCAAGGTTCCAGCTTGTGTTATATCTTTCTTTTCCCAAGCCGAGTTATCAGGGATGTTAGGGTTGAATGTCAGTAGTTGATTGGTGTTAATTGTACCGTCTGATGAAGACATAACAAATGTGTCTTGTGCTGCCGCCACAGAAAATTCGGTTGTATTGTTTGGATTCAGAAATTGCTTCGACAACCAAGTACTATTGGCCCCTGTGCCGACTTTACGAAGGTTAACAATATTATTGTTAACAAAAGTACCATCAGTGATGGTTTGAAGAATATCGTACAGTGCTTTTCCATTTTCAACTGGAGTAACTAAATCTTGGCTCACAGAACCAGCAGGGTTCAGAATTTGAAAGTGCTCATCCCAATCGTATAACGTGACGGTATAAGAAATTGTTGCATCGTCGACTTTTGATATATAGGTTAACGCAACGCCTGTTGGAGTAGCGATGAGTGAAAACAGGTACTTCCCTGCATTCTCAACCACTTCGATACCACTGGTTTTCCATTGTTGTTTTGGTTGCCAATTCCCTTCTAAATCTCGAAATACAATTTCAAAACTAAGCGACTGAGTTGAATGAGTGTAATTACAATTAACATAGTAATTTTGCAGCGCAGCAACATAGCCCGTATCCCCACCTGTAATTGGCAGTGTATTAGGTGTTTGCCACTGGCCTGTTTGCCAATGAAATGAGCGTACTTGATACGTCTGTTGAGTATAACCTTTGTTGTGGGCAACAAAGAACTCACTACCAGACGTGATCAGAGAAGGGCCAGCATCACCCTGCACATAAAATAAGTATGGTTGATCATTAGAAAGATTCCACTCACCAAATTTTTTATCGTCACGCATAAACACATAGATTTGATCGCATGAACGGGCCTGATTTCTTACGCTTAGTAAAATGTAACTAGAGTGAGCCTCGACCTGGACGCTTTGTGGATCGGCTGTAATAGCAGCCATATCAGAAGATGTTAGTTCGGCTTCGACCCAACGCCCTTGCCATGACTGTACAAATACCTTAAACCCAGCACTGTTTTTATTACAAAAAGTGAAGACCACGTAATCATCACCGTGCCAAACTCCGGGAGTACTGCCTGGCAGTGGGTTATCTATGGCAATGCGTTTTGGTGAATTAATTTGAAGTTCTTTATATGTAATCCGTGCAACGCCGCCTGTGGGGTAGGTTACCGATTTAAGTGTCCCAGGTGATATTGCTTGGCCGTCGTTATAGTCAAAGTGCAGGCCAGGTAATGATGTGCCGTCAGGCGTAAATTGAAAAACAGATTTAAGCACACGCTTCCAACGCAGTTCATAGTCAATGTCGCTTGGTGATGCGTTATTGATGAAGTCATACGTATACTTCATAGTGTAAAGGTGTTCGCTATCGGCATTGATTACATCAAGGCTATCTAGATAACGTGTTTCGTATTTATTCTGAAACGCGTTTGGTTCGGGCGATTGCGCGTTTTCGGCTTGATATTCAGCAATCCCTTGCGCACTTTGATTCAATGCACCATATTTTTCTTGGTAATTAAATTCAACTTTGCGGCCAAAGCTATCGGTCACCGTTTTTAGGTAAGAGGCCTGTGTAAATTCAAGACCCGTTTGTCCTACTCGATGCATTACGTTTTCATAATCATATTGCACCTTATGTCCCCAAGCAGATTCGATTGAAATGAGGTTCCATGCGCTGCAATATTGTTTTTGTTCAGATGCATTAACACTGCTACCAATCCAGTTCCCCCAACGCACTCCATATTGACATGCGTTTTGGTTTCCACCGTAGCGATATTGAGTGCCATCTTCTTTTATAATGAGCCAACTTTCATCTATTGGGTCGTAACTAATTTTCCAAAACTGATAATTTCTCGTTTCAAACAACCAAATACCGCCTTGTTCGCCCACTTTTACAAGCGGGTTAGCACTGCCCCCTGAGACCAAATAAAATAAATCAGAACCCGAGTTTTGACTGTTTGCTTTGTATACCGAGATAAACTCAAACGACATATCCCAACCAAGCCCTAGAACGCCTGTCGGCGCTTCGATATTCCACGTATCTAGGTTATTTTTAATGTTACTCCCGTACATAGCCGAGACCTTGATATCTAAGCCCTTATAACCGGTTAAGGTCAGAAAATCGATAGGAAGTTGAATGTTGCCACGAAAGTAATTAACCCCTGATTTGATGTTACCAATCGCCTTATCATCAAGCTCGAATGAACGAATTTCAGGGGTTTGCGATTGTTGTTGTGCTGCTGGATTATTTGCGACAGATTGTGTATTCATTTTAAACCTTCTCCGTAAGGGATAATAAATTATGATGGGTTTCCTGGGATGTTGGCGTTGTAACGGGCAAAATAAACTTAGGTTTTAAATGGTTTGGCCTGCAACCTAATTGGTGAGAAATATAAAAATCCTCTTCAACATCATATATTTCAATTTTCTCAGGCGCATTTTGATAATCTCTGTGGCAATAAATTAAATTGGACTCAACAGGTACAGCCACACCCGCTGTAACCACTCTATCATGATGCGACTTGTTGGAAGGTGAGCCATGAATAATTCTATTGTCCATTAGCAGAACTTCCCCCGGCTGCATCGAGAGGTATGTCATATACTCATTTTCTATTGTTTCAACGAGGTTTGGGTATGCAAATACACTCGCATCGCGATAATCAGTATTGAAATGATGGCTGCCGGGAACAACGCCTAACCAGCCATTATTCGCATTTACACTTACTAGCGGGCACCAAATGCTTAAGCCGACATACTTGCCTTCGTTTTCGATAAAGGTGATGTCTTGGTGCAATGCTACTTTACTGTGCTCTGAGTTCGCTTTTTTTGACGCAAAGCTTCCTACTACTAGTCGATAGTTTTCCAAAATTGGTCGAATTCGACTCGAAAACACACTGCGTATCTCTCGGTGAACATACTCCCTCAAGGGCGTATTTTGGATAAGTACCGTTGCGGTAAAGGGAAACGCATGATGATCAGCAACATTGTCATAGAGTGCTTTTAACTGCAAAACATCTTCATCAGACAACAACTTTTTAATAATAAAACCTTGTTTACTGAATAAATCATTATCTATGTTATTTTTAAATATTGTATGTGTCATCGTATAGGCCTTACAAAGCGTATTTTGGTCAAGGGTTTGAGTATTCGTTTAATGTAGTGCCAATAGATAGTAATAATTGCACGCGGCACTGCGCGAAATACGTCATTAGCAAGCCAATACTTCTCATGTGAGATCAGTACTAACTGACCTTTCCAATCAGGGATATTAATGGGTAACCGGTGTGCTTGTTTTGAGTCAATTGCGTATCGCTGAATACAACCCAAAGATAACAACACAACGATGGCGGACAACCGCCGGCAAGGGGGACATTGGTGGCAGTAGCGCAATTTATAGCGAGGCACACCCTTAGCATAAAAATTATCCATCTATACTTCCTTTTAATGGCGGTAATATTGATAACAATTGAGTAAGCACCCGAATAATCGTCGCGGTCGTTATCGTTCCGTTCAAATCAGTATAATATTTACCTTCAGGGTGATCCCAAGGCTCATAACAAGTGTTTTCAGTAACTCGTAAATTTGCGCAGCCCTGCCACACACCAGTGGCTTGTTGCCAATTTAATAAGGTACGCAGTGCTTGCGCATTGTGGCTTTTACGTTGTGAGCGAAAATAATGAATTCCGAGTGCACATGCAAGATCAAATGCGTTGTCAACAGCCATGCTTGGTTGCTCTGTTATCGGTGTGTCTAAGTGCAATAAATTTAATTGTTCTAGCACCTCAAGTGTTTGAAAGGTGCTGTAAAACGGCGTTCGCCACCAATAGCTTCGATAAAACCCTTGCGCCGTATGATTATGTTTTAAACCTTGCATAAAAGCTGGTTTGAAGGAAAGTTGCTCTTTTTCAGGCAGTATCAGGTAACCAACTGGGGTAACATCCCAATGAGCGTCTCCCCATGCATTTGCCTCTTTGTATGTTGCTAAGCCCAGCTCATGGTCCCAATGGTCAACTATAAAATCATGATCTTGCTTATCGATTGGCAGTTTCAGTTCACGCAGTAACGCCATTGCCATTGCGCTGGAATCTGCATCGGCACCTGTTGTATGGTTATATCCCCAGCCTGCGTGATATACGCGCTTTTTTATCAGCCACTGCGCAGCATTTATCGCCGCTTTTAGCGCTTTGGAATGATTTAGCTGATTGCCCGCTCGAGCTAATGCCAGACCAACATAACCCGTGATCCACTCAGTTGATTCTCCTACAGGTAGTTTATAATCTGACCACAGTCCATTTTGCTGTTGCAGCCCTATGAGGTAATCAATAGCATCATCAATTGCTGCTCGCGTTTCGTCCTGGCTAGGTAATTTATAATTTTTAGAATTATTCAAATAGATATTGAGGCGGTTTTTGCCTTTGCTATCGAGGCCAAAACCAATAAACGCAACATTACACCCTTGCTGATTTAAAACCTTTTTTAAATCTAACGGCTTTAAGCCAAATGTTTGCGTTAATCGCGTACTGACTTGTTGCCATTCGGCATTTGTGTATTTTAGACAGTGACCACATAAGTCCAATTTAATATCTGCTACTTCACCGTTTGATAGATTAATACCAAGTCCTAGAAGCAAGCCATCTGCATCGACACCATGTGTCCCCATAGCAATAGTAAGGTATTGTAAAATAGATGGATGTGTGTATAAATCAAGACCTAAATCTGAAAGTGAAACCTGTGGTTTCAAACGAAAATATATCTTTGCTCGCGTATTTTCAGATGTCGTACCTTCTAAACCAACACTCGCAACATTGGCACACTGTTTAATATTGGACAATAATATTTGTACGTTTGCAGACTCTGGCAGTAAAGCATCGAGCCATTTTTCAACACGTTGCCATGCGAGTTCTTGGCCCAAGGGAGCGGTTTCAAGATAAAAAGCAACACCTGCTTTATCTGGACTTAACGCTAGCCAAACAAACCCTTTTTTGTAATTATCACGTACTCGTTTATCATTAGGAATTATTTGGGTCAGTGTTGTTTCGACTAAAGGTAGTAGCTTCTGTGCACCTCCTTTTATGACGCCACGTTTTAAGGCTTCTACTGATTGAAAGTAACGATCCTCAGTGTCATAAATATCTGAGCAAGGGTCTCCAATAACCCTTGATACGACTTCTTTTTCTGATGATGATAGACATAACTGTAATGGAGCACCATCGTTATTTAACGCTGATGCTCCAATAAGGTGTCCATCCAAATTTTGAGGAGTGGATAAAACATCACGACATAGCTCCCGCGCTAATCTCGCATTACAAGATAAGCTTTCAGCCACTGCGGTTAGTGCCTCGACTTTTAGTTTTAGACGTTTAGAGCTGTTAGGTATGGAAACCATGTCGTATTCTCCTTATACTGGACGTTGACCTTGTCTAACGTTAATCGTACTCAATTGGCCGCCTGAATCACCCGGTGCACCTGATTGACCGACATTACCGGCGTTACCACCCGTGCCGTTTGAACCACCTGGACTACCACCTTTACCTGCACTACCGCCTGCGCCACCTACACCACCGCTCCCCCCATTACCTGGTTGGCTTTTGACTTGTACAGGAACGAATTCACTGTTTTGACTTTTTTCACCGTAGGTGATGTCAACATTACTGCCGTTGCCTCCATCACCGCCTTTACCGCCGTTACCGCCACTACCGCCACTACCGCCGCTACCGCCTGAATAGCCACCTCTTGAATAAGCCCCGCTACTAGAACCATTACCACCAGCACCACCAGCTCCACCGCCGCCGCCATTGCCGCCTACTCCACCATCACCACCATTACCGCCCGCACCTGCTACAAATACTGTGCCAGTCAATTGAGCAACGTAGATTTTTGCTGGTAACACATTATCACCATCAGCACCTTGCGATGCCAACCCACCGCTACCACCGTCGGTACCATTTGAACCATTAGAACCATCGTCACAACCGCTGGCCCAATTACAACTGGCATTTTGACCTGTCGCCCCTTCTTGACCAGTTTGGCCTGTTAAACCATTAGTACCGCTTTTTCCGTTATCTGCAAAAACAGTAATGTCAGGTGTAGATTGTCCATTAGCTAATGCTTCTGAGATTAAATTGTTATGTGCTTCAATATCCATTGAATTTCTCTCAATATTGTTTGGTTGATTTCAAATAATTTGACGCGTGTGAACGCATGAATACCCAGTTACTGCTTTACCAGGTGTTCAATTATGACCTGTGCAGCCGTTTGGATTGCGAGTTGACCACCCTGTTCTATAGTGACTGTACCAAAGTTGCGATCATTATCTGTAACAGGATAAATATCACCAGCCTTTACTGTGATATCTTTTTGTTCAGTATTCGTATCGTTTGTCATCGTACTTTCCTTTCTACTTTGTGTTTATGTTTGGCTTTAAAGTTAAGCCTCCTAAAGGTGTCGACCTATGACTTAATCGACACCAATTCGAATACATATTTTCCAATCGAAAGCTGTAAACTAGTGATGTTGGCAGTGCTCGATTGACTCTTGAATGCCATCCCAAATAGCACTTGTCGGAACAAGCATCGGCTTTTTTATTATGGTGTATTGAATCGACTCTTTGTCTGGCATGTAATTGAAGCCGAGTACCACTTTCCCAACAACCGAGTCTGTTGTAGCTGTGCCTTGAAGTGCATCAGCGGGTTCATAAACAGTACTGTGCTCTTGTTCGCTCGTACGTTTAACACAAGACCATACTGCTTGGGTGACGCCGCCAAATGTCCGTTTTTTAGTCATTTCAATCTCCTTGTTTATATGAATTTTTATGTGTAAATACGCGAACAAGTGAAAAATCAGGGCCACTTGTTTTGTTAAAAACAACAATAGCATAGAATTTTATTGCAAGTTATTACACGTTATTACAGCGTTTTTGGAAGAGATCGCGACGTTTCATACCCATATAAATATGTGGAAATGTTCTAAGTGTTTGAAGGATAATGTGGTTCGCATCCAAACCACCTCAATATGCGAGCGTCGTTTGAATTAAAAGCAATTTAGGCATGTAGATAATGGTTATTCTCTTGTTAAAGTCAGTCTTTTATGAAAGTAACGCAGTATAAATCATTTAAACCAGCCCTTTGGACTGGCTTTACACAGGTATTTACTCTTCGCGTTGTTATTATTAAAAGGGACTACCATTGTTACAAAGTAACGACTTGATATTAAGTCCCTCTAAAACGCTGAATTCTGCACCTTGACGTGGTTTGGGTACTGAGGGATCCCCACGAATATTTATTCATGTAATCCCTCCATATTGACTGTTAAATTTGAGAGTTCGGACAATACAT
>NZ_JANJGQ010000041.1:0-15493 GCF_030847595.1 Pseudoalteromonas sp. 20-92 | reverse complement strand
TTTTGGGCCTCCTAGAGGTAAAGTGAAAGAATAAATAGAGGCTAATAGTGTTTCTCGCAGGTCTTATAGATAGTCGGCATTACGACAATCCCTGAGTATGCGTATTGAAACAAATAACTTCTGTTGATCCGAAAGTCTTGTTACAAACATTGATTGTTTCAGCTCAAATATTCGTGATCAACAGAAGCATATTCCATGTATTAATGAGATAGGTAAATACATTAATTAATGGAACGGAGTAACTATAAGCTGTTAAACAAGGACAAATTACAGTTGGATTTTTGTTCGTGCCTCACTTATTTTAGCCAACTGCAATTTGCCGCTTAAAACGGCGTTTATATGACTAGGGATGTTCCGTGCTAAAAAAATTATTGTGGAGTTTCTTCATATTGGTTGTTCTTGTTATGGGAATGCTTTGGTATGAAACTTCAAGCTATATGTTCCCTTGGCGAGTAAATGACTCTATTAAGCACACTTTATCTTGGGGTGGACTAGCAGATTTACCTGAAAATATTAAAGACTTTAATATAGAAATGTATGGCGGTGGATTCAATCGAACATATGATATGGAGTTTACTAGTACTGAGACAAATCTCAAAAATTGGATAAGTAACTCAAAACGGTTAAAGGATAACAACCCAATATCTATAACAGAGTTTATTAGTGAATATGAAATATACCCCGGAGAAGAGAACGCTGTAGGTGGTTGGGTTCAAATAAATTGGCAAACCTACAAGGTTAAAGTTCATATATTGTGGTCATAATTTAAAACGTAAAAGTCATATAACAACAAGCCCTGAGGTGGACAGCAAGCGCAAAAGCTTACTTTCCACCGCAAATTTTAATAGCGGTGATCCCTTACTTTTTGATGCAGTTAAGTAAGTTGATTCATCGTAGGGCGTATGTGTTTTCCAGCACCTAAATAGGATTCGTATCCACTTAAATGCCAATGATCTGATGATGGTATTATGGGGTTTTCCTTTGACTTCTAGCTGCCAACTATCGTGGTCAATTAACGGTGCTTTAGCCTAAAATAAATAACGCACAGATAATCCAGCTCATCCTAGAAAGAATAAAAAAGGTACCCACACTAAATTTTTCAGTAATACTTTCCAAAATGCCAATTAAAACAACATCAAACACTTCTTTATATGCTGCGTAAAAGCACAGTAATCGATTGAACCAAAATAGGAACTCAGCTATGGTTTATTTATCAATAGAACAAATAAAAAACGAGTTAATCTATAGGCTCGTTATGTAACTACGTGAAGAGAGATGATGAACAAGGAAACTATAGGGAAATACGTCGCAGTTTTGGGATTATTGCTTTTCTGGGCACCTCTTTGGGGAATTGTTGATTCGTATTTAATTATGTCCTCTTCATTTCAAGAGATAACGCTGTTTGGAAGTAATGAACCTAAAATATCACGAGAAGAAATGTCATCAACAGCTTTGTCTACAGTAACAGGGTTCATCTTATTTTTAGTTGCACTTTACTTTTTAACATTTTCCGTTGTGGGCTTAAACTATCGAACTAAGTGGCTTTTTTGGGCACTAATAATATATTCAACATTGTTACTCTTCATGTTCCCTGTTGGTACAGTGTTAGGAGTAACTGTGCTGGCAGCGCTAGTTTTGAACAGGGACAAATTTGGACTTGACGGTGTCCTTACATAACAAAACCATTAACCGGATTTATGCAAGAGCGCCACAAACCGGTTATTGCAGGCGTTAGCTTTCTAAGAGGGTTTCGAGTTGAGAACAATATTTAGCTTTATTTTAGCCTCTTTAGTTGTTGCATTTTTAGCGCCAATGGCAATTGAAATGAAATTTACTATTATTCCTTTTGGTATATTTATTTGGACGTTAATAGTTGTTCTAATTTTAGTTCCAGTAACAGCATTTCCAATTTATAAATTTATCACTAAAAGTTGTGATTATTCGCTAAATACAGTGCTCAAATCTTCAGTTATATCGTAAGCGTCTAGCAAAGTGCACCTGCCAGTAACTCGTCAAAATGATTAAGCTATTTCCGAATTTCAATGAGGAGATAGTCATGAGAAAAACACGCAGCCTTGAACAGTGGCGCTGTATTATCGAAGAACAACAAGTCAGTAATTTAACTATCACTGACTATTGCCAGCAAAATGCTTTATCAAAAACAACTTTTTATGCCGCACGAAGTAAGCTTAATGCCTCATCAGGCAGCTTTGTTCGCGCTAAAGTGACTAAACACGTTGACGTTATCGAACAGCAACAGTCAATCACCCTCACTATCGGCAAAGTAAACGTCAGCTTGCCACCCACAATGCCTGCCACTTATCTGAGTCAACTGTTACGCGAGCTTACCTGATGAAAATGTTTGTCGAACCAAAAAGTATTTACTTATACCGCGAGGCCGTGGATTTTCGAAAATCCATTGATGGTCTAATCGCAATCGTTGAAGGCGAACTTGAGCGTGATGCTTATACTGGCGCATTATTCTTATTCTGCAATAAAGCGAAAGATAAACTCAAGCTCGTTTACTGGGATAAAACGGGGTTTGCTTTATGGTATAAGCGCTTAGAAAAACAAAAGTTTAAATGGCCAAATAAAATCAGCTTGCAGGAATTTGAACTCAGTCCTGAACAACTGGATTGGTTGTTGTCGGGATATGATGTGCTTGGTCATGAAGAATTGCAGTATCAATCGATGATCTAATCGATCATATTGACAGTAAATGATCGTTGCCACACCGTCTGTTTTATCTTTGCGTCAAGTAAGAAAACAGCGTCAAATTCTGTTAAATTGCGAACATGAAAATTGATGTACACTCACTTCCTGACGACCCAGAACAACTCAAGCGCATGGTGCTTGAGTTGCAACAGCTTATGGATGAAAAGTTAGCTGAAAAAGATGCGCAAATTCACGAATTACTGCAAGCTTATAACGCTAAGCTTGCCAAAGAGTACGCCAAGAAATCTGAAAAGATGCCAGGGGCAGGCGAAGTATTCAATGAAGCAGAAGATATTATTGATGAACATGATAAAGCGCTATTGGCGACACCGGCCTCAGTAAAGAAAGAAAAAGCCAAACCGAAACGCCGTCCACTGCCGGCGCAGTTACCGCGAATTGAGGTGATTGTTGACCTTGAAGAGGATGGCAAAATGTGTGATTGCTGTCACAGCCCACTACATAAAATGGGTATGCATATTCTCCCCAGCTTTGATCACCCAATGGCACTAACTTTGATCACTTATTCTCATTAAGCTTTGATCACGAAAATCACTCTATAATGATCACTTTTGTGTTCTTAATGATTTTGCCGATCAAAGCTTAATGCCACTCGTAACCGAGTTCACGTTTTATCATTTTTGTAGGTATGTTAAACCGTTATCTAAATCATTTGATGAGGATAACAATAATGTCAACAAGACCTATATCTATGAGTAAATTACATGCTATTTTACGGCTGAAATATTCAGCAAAATTATCCCATCGAGAGATTGCTAGAAGCTTAAATATCTCCCCTGGCACTGTGGCTAATTACGTTAAAAAGGCCAATGAGTTAGGGTTAAACCAATGGCCGTTACCTGAAGATAAACAACACGGTACTTTTCTTAATACAAAAATCAGGGACTTCTCAACCCGTCAAAAAAGATACCCAACACCTGACTGGCTCACCATCAATAAGGATTTAAAGCAGCACAAACATTTGACGTTGCAGTTAGTCTTCGATGAATTGTGTGAGAAAGTCGGTGAGCCTTATTACAGCTATAGCCACTTCTGCCGCGCCTACCGGCAATGGTTAGGAAAACAACGGTTGTCGATGCGTCAGCATCATAAAGGCGGTGAAAAGCTGTTTGTGGATTATTGTGGCCCTACGCTGACCATCACGTGCCCTACAACACAGGAAACACGACCTGCTCAAGTGTTTGTTGCCGTGCTCGGCGCATCAAATTATAACTATGCTGAGGCAACGTATAGTCAACAACTTGAAGATTGGGTGATGAGTCATGCCCGTTGCTTTGCATTTTTAGGCGGTGTTCCAGAGCTTGTTATTCCCGACAACTTAAAAAGCGCCGTTAGTAAACCCTGTCGCTACGAGCCTGATTTAAACCCCACGTATCATCAATTAGCCGAGTATTTTAATGTCGCGGTCATACCGGCTAGACCTTATAAACCCAAAGATAAATCGAAGGCTGAAGTCGGTGTACAAATTGTTGAGCGTTGGATCATGGCACGTCTACGCAAGCAAACCTTCTACAGCTTAGCGCACCTAAATCAAGAAATAGCAAAGCTACTTGATGTAATGAACAATAAGGTGATGAAGCAATATCAACAGTCACGTAAACAGCTATTTGATAAGGTGGATAAAAGCGCATTAAAGCCATTGCCTGAAAAGCCCTATTACTATACACAAATCAAAACGGTGCGAGTACACATTGATTATCATGTTGAAATAGAAAAACATTATTACAGTGTGCCGTATCAGTGGGTTAAGAAACAATTACGCGCACACATAACCAATCAGCTAGTACAGCTTTATCATGACGATACCTTAATCGCACAGCATCCGCGCTCACATCGTTTAGGAGGGCATACAACACAGTCTCATCATATGCCTCTGGCGCATCAAAAACAGCATGAGCAGTCACCGATAAATTTACGCTCATGGGCATTAAGTATCGGGGAGTATACTCACCAAGTTATTGAGTTACAGCTCAGTGGACGGCGTCACCCCGAGCACGCTTATCGCGCCTGTTTAGGGGTGTTAAGTTTAGCTAAAATCTATTCAAAAGAGCGGCTTGAGCAAGCGTGCTATCGCGCAATCATAATGAATACGACAACACTCAAATCAATAAAGCAGATGCTGAAGAAAGGGTTGGATCAACAACCGTTACCCACACAGCAAACAGAGCCAGAAAAGCCAATTAAGCATGGCAACATACGCGGCACACAGTATTACCATTAAGGAAATGAATCATGATAGACACCATTAACCAGCAACTTCAACTACTCAAGTTATCGGGTATAAAGCAAGCACTCAGGCAGCAGCTTGAACAGCCAAATCTATATCAAGAACAAAGCTTTATAGAGCGCGTCAGTTTATTGTTAACACATGAAATTGACACGCGTGAGCAAAGAAAAATCGACCGGCTCGTGCAACATGCTAAATTCCGCTTACCGGCTCAGTTAAATCAACTGATTTACTCGCCGACACGCAATATAGAAAAAGCACAGATACGTAACTTAAGCCAAAATAGCTGGCTGAACTTACATCAAAATATCTTAATCACCGGGGCAACAGGCTGTGGAAAAACATACCTTGCGTGTGCCTTAGGACATGAGCACTGCCTACAAGGAAAAAGAGTTTACTATATTCGATTAAAAGAACTACTCGAAAGCCTGTTTCTAGCACAAGCAGATGGTAGTTACCGGAAATTACTGGCGAAGTTAATAAAGTATGATCTACTGATCTTAGACGACTGGGGGCTTGAACCACTGAGTGCGCAGCAACGAGGTGACTTACTCGAATTAATCGATGCGCGGTATGGGTATAAATCACACATAATAATAAGTCAGCTCCCGCAGGAGAACTGGCATGAGATGATCGGAGAATCAACCCATGCTGACGCCATTTTAGATAGGCTAATTCATGGTTCGATTAAGTTGAACTTAAAAGGAGAATCGATACGAAAACAGTTAAATAAATTGACTGATGATGATCAGTTAAGCTAATTTAAAAACGGCTCTACAAAATGATAAATCAGGTGATCAAAGCTGATGAGAATCGGTGATCAAAGTCATGAGAATACGCAAAGCGAAAGGGAAGAATAAAAAAACAGGTAAAGCGGATGTTGCACTCAACCTGATAGGCAAACTTTACGGTATTGAACAAAGCATCAAAGATAAAACGCACGATGAAAAATTCAATGTTAGGCAACAAAAAGCGAAACCAATCGTTGATGAATTGTATCAATGGCTACTCAAGCACAAAGATAAAATCCCTCCCAAAATGGCGCTAGGTAAAGCAATTACCTATGCGATAAATCAGTTTGAGAAATTCAGGCGTTACCTCGATGATGGCAGGCTCAGTATTGATAATAACCGTGCAGAGCGAGCCATAAAACCGTTCGTGATAGGGCGAAAAAACTGGCTATTCTCAAATACTTGCAATGGCGCGCATGCCAGCGCCATACTCTACAGTCTTGTTGAAACCGCCAAGGCAAATGACCTTGTGGTGCATGACTATATCTCTACTTGCTTACAGCACCTTGCTGAGCAGCCAGATAATCTAGCGCCACTGCTACCTTGGAACATTAAGCAAAGCTAGGTGCCGTTAGCTATACGCTTACGGTGCAGCAATGAGAAAGCTAATTCAAATTTGTTTTGGGATGATAAAGAACCAAACAAGGTATCAGTCCGCATTAGCTTTAAATTAGGTTTGTACTCGGTTCTGAGAGATGGTATCTACAAAGAGCGTGTTACCGATTAAGCGGTCAGCGCGTTTAATATCATTTTTCTTTGTTGTTTTTGATAAGCTTTTCAATCCCCTACCTAAATATGTCACAGACACACGTTGATCATACATACCAGAGTCAATGAAGGTAAATAACGTGTTTAATCGAGTAGAGTGAATTTCAGGGTAGGCAGCAGCGATATCATTCTGTATTATATTTGTGATTTTCATGGCTATTGTTTTAAGTTGTTTTTAGCGAAGTAATTTGATCACAATTAGTCATGAAGGTCGATCCCCTTTACTCATCTTTTTTTAATTCATTTCGTAGGGATTTGTCAGGCTTTAAACTATATGAAATTTAGAGATTGTTCGATTTTGAACAACCTCATGATGAAAAACTAAAGTGGAGATTTATTCATATTTCCACTGTAGTGCAGAAACAGGGCAAGTCTGTTGTAAACGCTCAAATTTATTTCCATTTTTAACAGCTGTTATACACTTACTACAATTATCGTTTTTTTTACACTCAACTTTATCAATCCACACCTGAATCATCCTACCATCCGAATTAGTTATTCTGCTTGGCTCGATATTATTAATACTTTCAAGAGAGTAAAATACTAAAGCCCCTATAGATGAAAACAACAAAGCATAAAAGCTTTTTGAGATTTTACTGCTCATATTTCCACTCTATTGCTTCAACAGGGCAAAATCTTTGAATTTCTTCAAGTCTAACCCCTGTATCAATTACTTGCTCACAAACTCCACATTGAATACAATAATTTTGATTAATATAAACACGTACTCTCCTACCATCTTTATCTACTGTCTGAGCACCTTCATCCCAAGTAGTTATGTAATATACCAATACTCCAGCAACCACTGAAGTTATAATTGTAAACAGTATTGTAAAAATTGATGCGTTTGCATCTTTGCTAATGGTTAAGTGTATAGGTATGCTTGTAGCTAACACAATACCTACAGATTGCTTTATAAACTTTCTTCTGCTTAGAAGTAAATATTGCTCATGACTAACAAGATTAATTTCTTTCTTCATGTAGATTCCTATTAAGTTTCTGTTCTAAAAAGATCTGCTCTGACTTAGAAATAGGTAACGGGGATTTTTTAATATAATCATATGCAATTTTTCCTGAGCTATCCTTAACCAAAATGTCAGCACCATTTTCCATTAAAAAGTTTACATAATTTAAATTCCTAAACTTAACTGCGTACATTAATGCTGTTACCCCTAAAAACCCCTGAGCGTTTACATTCTTACAGTTTTTAATTATTCTTAATATATTATTTCCTGATACTTCTTTATTTAATGCTAAAGCATGAAGAGCAGAAAAAGACCTTTCTCCATTGCAAAGTTCTTGTATTTTATTTTCTGGAAAAGCAGCCAACAATTCATTGTGAGCGCCATTTTTAATCATTAACTCTAATATATTTATCCTTTTTTCTTTTTCTTCGTAAACTGACACCTTTGAAAGGTAAGTTTTATTATCTTCAATGTGCAGACTGCTTGTCATTGTTGAAAAAAATTTCTCTTCATCATCTTTAAAACTAAAGCTTAAAGCATTCAAATATTCCAAAATTTTATTTCTTTCATCGATATTTTTATTTTTAGAAGCAGCTCTGATTATGTTGTTATTTGGGTCTAAATCAGAGTCAAGAGGGACATCAACCCCGATAAAAGTTAAATATTCAAAAAAATTAAAACTTGAGTATTCTGCAGCATGTACTATTGGAAGAATGCCTCTTTTATTAATAAGATTTAAATCTACTCCAGCCTCTGAAAAGCCATCGATAACCGAATATTCATTATTTGCAATAGCGAAGTCTGAAAAATACCATCCTGTTTCCAACTTCAAGTTATATAAAAACTCAAATGCCATTAACCTTTTTAAGCTATTCCACTGCTCTGTAGTAACATTACCGATGTCTAGATTTTTTACCTCTAGTTCTTTAGCTATAAACTCCGGGTAACGGATTGAAGAAACATTTGAAGTAAGAGATACCGTGCTATTTTTTACACTTCTTTCATGGAGCTTAGCGACTTTCTGTGCCTTAGGTTCTGGGCGGAAATCAGGTTGAGGTGTTGAGAAAATGCGATTTAAAAAGTACCCGAATGAAAATGAAAAAATTACGCATAATATGATTAGTGAGACTTTCATACCAACTCCATGGCAAACAAATGAATATTAAAATTATTTTCATTTAGATTTTAATGGGCACTAACAAGTGAAGTCAACTAATGAAGTCAACTAATTTTTTTGAGAAATATTATTTATATTATCCTAAAAAATATTTATTACCTTTTAGCCAGAGCATTGCTTAAGGATACATCCACATCTAAAAAATGAGATTCCGTCATTTCCAGCTCATTATGTAAATGCATATTTTGCATTCAAAAATGATTATTTAGCCCCTGTTCAAAATGAAATTAATATTTTTTAACATCCAATGTTCTCAAAATTAAGAGAGCTACTAATTTATATGTACTAGCTCTTTCGTTCAACTTTAGCCTAACTCTTTCACATAAAGTAAAAGCGCGCTGTACATTACACTGAGTGCCTTTATTACATCTTTGTCGAGAACCGCTTCTGCTGGGTGATGGCTTATACCGCCAGGGCTGCGTATAAACAACATGCCAACGGGGCAAATTGGAGCGATTGCCATTGCATCATGCCCTGCGCCTGAGGCAAGTGAAGGCGATGCTTGGTTATTGAGTTTACATGCGCTTGAAAACAAATGCTGAATAGTAGTGTCGCACGCTACGGCATCGGCGGCATGCGTCCATTGCCAATCAAGCGTTAAATTGCGTTTGCTTGCTATAGATTGTGCGCTGCTTTGTATGGCGCTTAGTAAATTAGCGAGATCGGTGTCGCTCTGTGCGCGTGCATCTAGGCTTATGGTTGTTTTACCTGCAATCACGTTTGTAGCCCCAGGGCGAGATTGTATTTGCCCTACGGTGGCAACTTCGCCGTTTTTAGCATTGTTTGCTAGTTTTTCAATTTCGGTTACTAATTCAGCGCAGCCTGCTAGTGAATCCTGCCTCAAGTTCATTGGGGTTGTACCCGCATGACCGCTTTGTCCTGTTAGTGTGATCATCGCGCGCTTTGCTCCTGCGATTGCAGTTACAACGCCTAACGCCTGATTAACCGATTCGAGCACCGGACCTTGCTCTATATGAGTTTCCCAGTAACCTAGTAATTCGTTTTTGTTTAGTGCGGCCTTTGCGTAGTCGTTAGGGTTTAGGCCAAAGTCGAGCATGGCTTGGCGCATAGTTATGCCGTTTGTGTCTTCAATGTTTAGCCACTGTGGGTCAAATTCGTTAGCGAGGGCTTTTGAGCCAATTAAAGTGGTGGCAAAGCGGGTGCCTTCTTCATCGCAAAAGCCCACTACATCTAAATGAAAGGGTAGGTCGAGCTTTAACTTATGTGCAAGCGCTGCAATTTCTATCCCCAGTAGTACACCTAAAATACCATCAAACGCACCTGCGTTTGGTACGGTGTCGAGGTGCGATCCTATAATTAAACGTTTAGCATGTGGGTTTGATGATTTTAGTCGCCCCCAAAGGTTGCCCACTTCGTCTTGCCACGATTGCATGCCAGCCTCAACCATCCACGATGCAGTAACGGCGTTACACTCTTTGTGCTCTTTTGATAAGTACACGCGGTGAATACCGCCTTGCATTTGCGATAGTGCGCTGAGGGTTTTACAGCGAGATAAAGCGCGTGTTGCGTATTCATCAGCAAGCTCTTTATCTAATAAAGGGCTGTGTTGTGGGCATTCAATCGTCATGCTAAATCCTTTTTTATTTATAGTGAGCAAGGGCAGCAATGGCGGCTTCGCCTTTAGGGCCTTTGTAACCGTTGGCATGTAAGCAAGCGTCTAAGCTTGCAAGTGTTTGTAATACGGTATCTTTGCGGGCGTTGTAGCCCATGGTGCCAATACGCCAAATTTTGCCATGCAGTGGTCCAAACGAGGTGCCAATTTCTATTCCAAAATTGGTTAGCATTTGCCCGCGTACGTGATCGGCATTAATACCCTCGGGAATATAAACACCCAGTACGTTGTTCATTTTATGCGTTAAATCGCCAAATACATTTAAGCCCAGTGTTTGAATGCCTGTTAGCATGGCATCGCCATGTAATTTGTGGCGCGCTATGCAGTTATCCACGCCTTCTTCAATGACTATGCGGGCGCATTCTGAGGCGCAATACAGCATGCTGGTGGCTTCGGTATGATGATTTAGGCGCTCCTCTCCCCAGTAATTCATGATCATGCCTAAATCAAAATAGTTTGAGCGTACAAAGGGCTCTGTGCCGTCGGTATGGTCGGCCGTGCGAATACCTGCCTCTACCTTTTTACGTTTTTGGATCCACTCGGCGCATTTATCGCTAAGTGTTAATGGCGCAGACCCAGAAGGACCGCCTAAACATTTTTGCAGGCCAACCGAAAGTGCATCGAGTTTCCACTCATCGGCAGGAAGTTCGTTACCAACAATAGAGGCGGTGGCATCGCAATAAAATAGTACATCGTGCTTTTGGCAAATATCGCCAATATGCTCAAGAGGTTGGTTCATGGTGGTGGATGTATCGCCTTGTACCATAGCAAGTACATGGGGTTTTACATCAACAATGGCTTTTTCGATTTGCTCTGGCGTAAACACTTCGCCCCACGGTACTTCTATTGTGTGCACTTTTGCGCCTACACGCTCGGCTATTTCAGCAAGTAAGTGGCCAAAGCGCCCCATAATTGGCACTAGTACTTTATCGCCTGGGCGTAAAATTGAGCATAATACGGCTTCAATACCCGCGCGCGATGTGCCATCTATTAGCATGGTCCATTCGTTTTTAGTTTTAAAAATTTCGCGGTAACGTGCCATGGTTTCGTTCATAAAACCGGTCATTACTGGGTCGTATTGACCTATAAGTTGCGCCGACATAGCACGTAAAACACGAGGATCTGCATTAATAGGGCCTGGTCCCATTAATAAACGCTGTGGTGGGTTTAAGGTTTGAACTTTCGTGTTATTAAACATATTTTAGGCTCCCAGAGTCTGAATGAGCATGCGTATGCCGGTTATCATTAAGACAACGGCAAAGGCGCGTTTTAGTTGTTTTTGATCCAGCTTGCTACCGATTTTTACGCCAATAGGCGCAAATAAAATAGTCAACGGAATAATAAGAAAAAAGGCAGGGAGGTTAACCAACCCCCACGTTCCTAGGGGAGCATCGGTTGGCGTTGTGCCAATACTTAATAAGGTAATAACGCCAGGTAGTGCAATCAATAAACCAAAAACGGCCGCAGTACCTACTGCAACATGGGCGCGTACATTAAATGCGTTTAGCATCGGTACGCCAATAGTACCGCCACCTATGCCAATCATTACCGACAAACCACCGACAATACTTGCCATAACGCCTTGACCAAATTTACCTGGTAGTTGTTTTACAAGCGCGGGTGCACCGGCTCTAAATAGCATGTTTAAACTGACTAAAATAGCAATACAGGCAAACATAAGTACCAGTGCATTACCGCGTATTGAGTGCGCTAAGTAGCTGCCTACAACGGCCATAACTAAAATAAATGGTGCCCAGTATTTTATTAGCGCAAGGTCAATATTCCCTTTGGTATGATGCGAGCGAATAGATGAAAGCGAAGTAGGTACTATGGTTGCAAGTGATGTAGCGGTGGCTATCATCATTGCCGACTCTGGGCTTACGCCAAAACCTTGCAGTAAAAAATACAGCACGGGGACGATAACAATACCGCCGCCTACACCAAAAAGTCCTGCTAAAATACCGGCAAAAATACCGGTTGCTATTAAGGCTACTATAATTGGCCATTGATTTATTATTTCTGACATTGTGTTCCTGCTGTAGTTACTGTTGCACGTCCATCTGAACGAGGATCTGTTGCAGCTTCAAGGCTTGTAGGTGTATCTAAAATAGCCCCAGCGTGCCCCATCATTTCGTTATTATTATCAACGCTTACCCAATCGTGGTCACGTTGATTTAATTCATGTTCTATATGAAAAACTAACCCTTTTTCAATTTTTAAATTTGTACTTGTATCGCCCCATGTACGTCCAAGTAACCAACGAGGGTCGCTAATCGCTTGTTTTATTGATTTATTTCGCCATGCGTAGCCTGCAAAAACAGCGGCTTGGGTTTGTGGCTGCCCTTCTCCGCCCATTGTTCCGTAAGCAAGTCGACGACCATCGTTAAATTTTGCCATTGCAGGGTTAAGCGTATGAGCCGGCTTTTTATTTGGCGCAAGGGCGTTGGTATCTTGATTGTTTAAACTAAAGCTTAAACCACGGTTATTCCACACAAAGCCGCCTTCACTCATTAATATTCCGCTACCAAATTCCCAGTAAATACTTTGAATAAAGCTGACTAATTGCCCGTTTTTATCTCTGGCTGCCATCCACACAGTATCGCCAGGCTCTGCGTTAAATGGCCATTTTTTGGCTTTACTCATATCAATATTGTTAGCAAGTTCGCTTAAGCGATTATCGGTTAGTGCGTTTTTATAATCATCCCCTAATACTTCAGGGTCAGCCCAAAGGGTAGGGCGATGCGTAAAGCTTTGCTTAGTTGCCTCAACAATTAAGTGCGTCCAGTCGGCATCGGTTTTAGCTAAATGCTTTAACTTATTTACGGCACCAATTATTTGTAGTGAATGCACGCCCTGTGTTGGCGCGGGTAAGTTGTAGCAATTAATACCACTGAGGTTTGCATTTAGCGCAGTAACGACCTCAGCTTTTGTATTTGCAATGTCACCTGCGGTGATTGAGCTGCCTGCTTTTGCTAAGTCGGCGGCAAATGAGTTGGCAAGTGCGCCTTCATAAAATGCGTTTAAACCATGTTTTGCTAGGTATTCAAACGTTGCTGCAAGTTTAGGGTTTTTAAAATGTTGACCTGCTTGCAAGGGGTTACCATTGGGTATGTAGAGGCTTTTAAACGCGTCATTGGTATTGTTAGCAGCGGCTAGTTTTTCGCAGCCTGCTTGCAAGCTTTTTGTAACGGTAAAGCCCTCGCGCGCAAGCTCAATAGCGGGTGCTAAAATTTTTGACAGTGGTAGTGCTGCATGCTCATCTAGTTCAAGCGCTTTTTGCCAACCGCGTATTGTGCCCGCTTGAGTTAGTGCGCTTAATCCGCCGCGCTCTGGTATTTGCGCGAGCGGGTTATACGCCGTTGTATTAGTTGCTGCGCGGCCGCAGGCGTCAATAGCAGTGGGCGTTTTTTGGTTTGGGTTATCGATAAGCCAAAAGCTGTCGCCACCAATTGAGTTCATATGTGGATATACAACGCTAATAGCAGCGGCAGCTGCTACCATAGCCTCGGTAGCTGTACCGCCTTGTTTTAGTATATTTATACCCGCCTCAGTGGCCAAAAAATGAGACGCGGTAAATGCAATGTTGTGTGTGGTCATGCCGTTGTGCCTTGTTTAAAGTGTGCAGCTAGGTGCTTAACGCAAGCAAGTAGGCTTTTATCGTTACCGTGGCTCATCATTAATGAAAAACCATACGGATGATCATTTGCTAAATTAGCCAGCGGTAAATGCACTTGCGCTGAGCCACTAAGTCCTGCAATTGCCGAAAGCGTAATAATTTGCATGCGTAAGGCGCTTGTGTCGACGCCTAATTTAGGTGCGGTTGTGGGGGTGGTTGGCAAAAATAAACAGCTGTTTGTATTTAGGTTTTTAGCTATTAGTGTTTGCCATTGGGTTTGTACTTTTAGTGCTTCTTGTTCTTCTTGATCAGTTAGGGCAAGCGCCATATTAAAACGTGCCGCAATTGCTGGAGCAAACTGGGGAAGTTGCCCCGGCAATTGAAGCCAATCTTTATGCGTTTTTGCGATTGCTCGCCCTTGCAGTACTCTAAAACTATCAGCAAGTTCGCTTAATAAGCTGCTGTTAGGTAGTTCAAATTCTTTATGGTGCTTAAAATTAGGCTTGGTTTTTTCAAGCAATTGTTTAAGTGGGGCTTGTAAAACAGGGTCAACGAGTTCAAATAACGGCTCACAAATAACTAAGGTATCAACGTTATTAATAGCTTGATTTGGTAGCAGTACATTACCTACATCGCTTAATAGCTCGGCGCTTTGGGTAAGCCAACCTATGGTATCAAAAGGGGGAGCCAACGGTATTAGGCCGTCTTTTTCAATCACGTTATGGCTTGGCCTTATGCCATATAAACCACAATAGCTGGCGGGTATTCTAATTGAGCCGCCAGTGTCGGTGCCTAAGCCAATATCAGCTAAGTTTGCAGCAACTGCAGCAGCAGACCCCATACTCGAACCACCGCAAGCATGCCCTTTTAATTTAGGATTTTGCGCAGTGCCATAATGTATATTATTACCTTCTAAGCTATAAGCCAGTTCGTCAGTATGGGTAAAGCCTATAAAGTTACAACCAGCGGTCATGAGCTTATTAACCGAGCTTGCCGTATTTTGAGCCGGTTTAGCTGTTTTAAACCAGTGTGGGTTGCCTGCGCTGTTACGCTCGCCCTTTACTGCAAATACATCTTTTACAGCTAAGCGATTGTTTGCAAGTAGACCAGATTGGTTTGTTTGCCACAGGGTAGGACCATGGTCACAAAAAATACCGGTCGTATTATTATTTTTGGTACTCATATCACCACTCGTTATAAAAAATCTGACCAAGCAGTTCAGATTTAGAGTGATTAAAAAGACGGATTAATTTTTATTATTTTTCAGCTCACTGCGTAACATCTTGTTTTTATTTTACAGAGCTTGATCCGCTTTTTAATCGGTTAGCTTATTATATTGTTTAAAACCTAAGCAAGAGGAATGCCATTAATTAAAATCCTGTCCAACTGGTCAGGTTTTGTTGGGTTATATGAGATTTGTAAATGTGGGCTGTAGAAATAGTGAGATTAAAATGAGCTAAAACAAACCAATTTGGTGCGCAGATGCACCAAATTGGTCTTTATTTATACAGGGCAAGATCACGAACTTTACCTTGACTTAAAAGTATGATCTTATACTCCTTTTTTAAGGAGCATCCCCATGT
>NZ_JANJGQ010000040.1:0-17931 GCF_030847595.1 Pseudoalteromonas sp. 20-92 | reverse complement strand
GCATTTGCTATGTGAAAGTAGGACATTACCAGGCTTCAAATTAAAGAAACCCGTTACAGCAATGTGACGGGTTTTTTGCTGTTTGGGATTTAACAAATAGCCAAGAGCTCATACCGAACTCAGTAGTGAAACCAAAGCTTCGACCGATAATAGTGTAGCATTTCACTGTGGCTCTCCACCGCTGTGGGCAGCACGACATTCTACTGCGTAGCGCACCGACTTAACATTGTAGAAAGCCCGAATTTAACGATTCGGGCTTTTTTACTTCTGCAGAAAAGTGGATGGATAATACATGGTATCATTGGTAAACTTATTCTAATCTTTTATGCCGATTTAGCTGACTTTGCTTGTTAATTAACAGTATGAACACTAAAATTAATTTATAGTATTAGCTAAAAAATAATGTGTGTGAGCTCCCTCAATGAACTATCAACCCTTTATAGATGACTCAGTATCCCTAATAGAGTTTACACGTATTTACCTCGCTATTTTCTATACATTTGTGGCGGGATTTTATACTTATAGAATTATTTATAAAAATCGAACCACACCCTCTGGCGTTATTTTTCCTGGTCAGCAGTATTGCTCTAGTTGGTGGAACCATATGGCGTTTAAATTTTTCAGGGCTGCTATTTGGTTTGTGTGTGTTGTGAGAGTTTTTATTCCTGAATTAGATAATTACTTAGTATTATTTGAACCTATAAACGGTTGGCCTGGGGTCATGTTTGGCAATGTATTACTGAGTGCTGGGTTTATATTAAGTATGTTTGTACATTTTGATATGGCATCACTTTGGCGCTCAGGAATAGATCCTAATGGGCCAAAGGAGCTAAAAACAACTGGACTCTATGACTATTCTCGCAACCCTATGTATTTAGGTGTTGCAGTGGCTCAAATTGGTTTCTTTTTAGCATTGCCGTGTGTATTTAGTCTGATATGTTTGATTGTAGGGGTTACCGCTTTATATAGACAAACTTTAGTAGAAGAAGAGCATCTATCGCAATCTTTTTCAGAGCAGTATCAGTATTATAAACAACGCGTACCTCGCTGGTTGTAATAAAGATACTACCCACATACAAGCTGGTATTTAATTTTAAAGTAATACTTTAGACTTTACGTACTTTTCAATAAAGCTTTGTTTAGTGATTGGTTTTGAAAATACATAACCTTGAATATAATCACATGCTAACTGCTTTAATAGTAAGTATTGATACTGGGTTTCTACCCCTTCAGCGACAACCTTTACACCTAAATTATGTGCCATTGTTATTATTGCCTTTATAAGCGCTATGCTGTTTTCATTGGTTTCTATATCTCTAATAAAAGAGTGATCAATTTTTAGGATATCGATATCTAAGCGTTGAAGATAGGCAAGTGATGAATAACCGACACCAAAATCATCTATTGCTATATCAATATTTTTTGCGTTAAGCCGCTTTAATTGACTCTGTATTAAAGAATCAGGATCCATTAGCGTGTTCTCTGTAACTTCTATGAGAATAGTATGGGCGGGGAGTTTGTATTGCTCACTTGCTTCTAGCCATTCATTTACCCAATTACCAGCACGATCAATCTCAAGTGGTGACGTATTTACGCTAATTTGTATAGGTGTTTCGCAAAGTAGATTAAATTGAACAGTATCTTTAATTGCTTGTAGTTTTACCCACTGGCCAATATCGCTTATTAAGCCATTCTTTTCAGCGATTGGTATAAATTCATTTGGGCCAATTAGACCTCGCTCAGGGTGATTCCAGCGTATTAACGCTTCGGCTTTGGGTACTGATGTACCATCGATAGAGAAAATGGGTTGATAATAAAGCTCAAATTGATTTTTTTTAAGGGCAGTATGTATTTGTTCTATTAAACGGCGCTTTTCGATTGCTTGTTCTTCCATAGCATAAGTGAAAAATTCGTAGCGGTTTCTACCTTTATGTTTAGATAAATACATTGCTTGATCAGCTCGCTTTACTAAGTCTTCTACTGTTACCCCATCCGTTGGATAAAAAGTTAAACCTAAACTTGCAGTCACATACACCTTTTCTTTTTTTAGATGAATACACTGCATTAAGCTAATTTTTACTGCATTTGCAACCTTACTTGCGCTCGCTTGATTGTCTACTCCTTCTAGAATAAGAGTAAATTCATCACCGCCTAGTCTTGCTACAGTATCGTTAGCTGTTATGCAGTTTTGTAATCTAACTGCGACTTGATGTAAGAGTAAATCGCCATAGTCATGTCCGAGACTGTCGTTTATTTCTTTGAAGCCATCTAAATCAATAAAAATAAGGGCAAAAGTTATATTTTTTTTGCTAATTAAACTTTGTAGTTTTTCGTAAAAGTAACGTCTGTTAGGTAGGTCTGTTAGGCCATCTTCATATGCATATTGGTGTAATTGGAAATTTGCATTTTCAAGTTCTTTAGTACGAAGCCGAACTTGATTTTCAAGTGAACTTTCTCGCTGTTCAATCGTGTGTAACATATCGTTGAAACAGGAAGTAAGTTCGCCTACCTCATCTTGCGAGAGCTGTTTTGCACGTAAGCTATAGTCATTCGATTTTGTTATTTGGTTAGCTGTTTGTGCCAAATATAATATAGGGTTTAAAAACCGACGTCTGAGTAATAAGGATAATAGTAAGCTCACAAAAAATGTAAATATCACCAAAATAATAAGAAACTTACTATAAAATGCCACTCTATCATTAATGTAGCTATCATTAGCCCTAATTTTGAGCTCACCATAGCAATGAGAATCTAGCTCTAAAACGGTACTTATTTCTATACTATGTTGTGCTGTTTTAGAAAGAGAATTGGCGATAGCAAGTGGTTTACCATCTGAATTACTCACAATCACAGATACTATATCTGAGCGAATAAGCAGTGGGTTAATAAGTTCTTGTATTGCTTCTGCATCGTCAAACATAAGCGCTGTCGTTATATTAGGAGATAACATTTTAGAAAGAGATACTAAACTTTTTACTTGCTCTTCTTTCGCGCTACTTATTTCATAGGCACTAAATACGGTTGTGACAGTTGCGGTTGATACTAGGGCGACACACATTAAAATGACTAAAAGTTTTTTGCTCATTGTGTTTAATAAAAATAGTTTTTTCATTGCATTACCTATCAACAACGCGAGCAAGGCGTAATACTTTTGAACTCATTGTAATACCTACTTCTTTAAGTTTTTTAGGCGCTATTTCGAAACGAATTTTACCACTTGAAAGAAAAAATCTAATGTGTCCGCCATTTTTAATAAAACCTTCAGTTTCACCTATAACCATAATATTGTCATAAGGAGAAACCTTTAGGTTTTCCCAATTAGAGACTGTATTGGCGGTTATAAAAAGCATATCACACGATACGTTTGATATATCGTTGAGAGCAATATGTTTATTCTTTAAAGGTAATCCTTTTACTATTCGTTCTTTTAAAACAATGTTTGCTAACTCAATAAAGTGTTTATCAGGGCTGCATAGAGTAAAAAAAATGTCTTTTTGAGGAAGCGAGTGCCATTGAGAAAATCTGGCAAAATTATATAAGAAGCCTGCTTTAAGCATGTATTCTTTTTCCATTGCATTACAATTTGCACTAAATAAAAATACAAATATAATTAAGGTACGATGGATTAAACTTTTTGACTTGAGCATGTTATAAACTTAAAACGTAGTCATAATTGTGAATGTAAAAGATTCATCAATATAATTGGGTATAGTATAGGTTTCGTTTGTATTACCATATTCGATGTGAGAACTTGCTAATAAATTTTTACCTGAAAGCGCAGTTGACCACTGTTGGTTTATCTGCCAATTCCAAGTCAAATCTAATGCTGCGTAGTTATCTGTGTTATACGCATTAGAATTTTCTACTCGTAATGTAGAAAATAGAGAATGGCCGTTAAATAGAGTGTAATTTGCTTTTGCAAATACCTGCCTATTTGTTGAATCAAACCCAACCACAGGGCTTGTGTCATAAGGTAAGCTATATTTAAAGTCTGTATAACTGTACCCAAGCTCTGTGCTGAGAGTATCCATAGGTTGCCAAGATAAAACGACATCAAAACCTTTTGTTGTTGTTTTTCCAACAGAGATTAAATCAAGGTTGATTTGAGTTGTTGTAAGCGCTTGAGCTGCTTGTGGGATCTCTCCCGATCGAAACAGAGCGAGAGCAGGCAAAAATTGTTCAAAATGGGTGTTTAAGTTAATAACTGCTACGTTTTTACCACGCGTGTTATAAGCGGAAAAGTCCATTGACCAATCGTTATCGGAAAATCGGTAACCTAGTTCGTGAGAGATATAATTCTCAGATTTCACTTTATCGTTACCATTTAAAAAAGTGGCGATTCGATATTCATCTATAGCTACCAGCCCTGTACTTGTGCCAAGTACATCAATAACTTTGGTTCCATTAAGTTTAAAGTTATCGTTAAACTCAATAAGCGTGGGGATTCGTACACTTCTGGATATAGCGCTCCAAACAAGATGATTCTCGATTGGTTTGTAAACTAACCTTGCTGAAGGTTGGTTTTCCCACCCTGTTAGATCATTATGATCTAATTTAGTGCCAATTATAAAATCGAGAGTATCAGGGGTAAAGTTATATTGAGCTTGAATAAGCCCACCATACTGCTGAAGGTTATCCAAATCTTTATCACTATCTAAAAAGACACTTTGTGCAAATGAAATAGTGTTATAGCGGTAGTTTAATCCCCAATCAAACTGTAGTGACTGGTAAATAAAATTCATTTGGTAGTCAATATCTATCGATTCGAAATGCTCTTTTATGTAGGCTTGAGATCCATTTTGTTTGAGCCATGATACCTGTAACATCTGATTGGCATTGCCTGATATTCTGTGTTCTAAACGGGCCATCATACGTGAGTCGATACGCTTTAAATCATCAGAAAATGCAATGTTTTCATTTGTAGCATCAACTACACCTCGGTAGTTTTGGCCTAATTTTGAATGCGTAACATCGCCTTGAAATAAACCCGACAATTCATCATTAGGTGTATAGTCAGCACGTATACCAAAAGAATATTGTTTCGTAGTATCATTTGGTTTGAGTCTAGCTCCTTTTTTAGATGCATTTGCATGTTTTGCATGGCCATAAATTCGATAACTGCCTTTATTACCAATATCGTTTCCATAACGAAAATTTGTATCGACATTTATTTGATTGCCGGTGGTTGCTGTTGCTAATGTGTCACGAGTATCAATACTATTTTTAGTAATAATATTGATAACACCATTATTTGCGTTACTTCCCCATAAAAGCCCACCTTGCCCTCGAATGACTTCTATGCGTTCAATATCGTACAAAGGAACATTGAGTGTTTCCCAATAAACAGCTGCAAATTTTGGTGTATATAAACTTTGGCCATCGATCATGACTAATAACTTGCTAGAAAAGCGAGAAGCAACGCCTCTCGAAGAGATAGCCCACTGGTTATTATCGAGTTGTCTAACAATAAGCCCGGGAACCATTTTTAGTGCTTCAGGTACAGACATAGCACCAGAGTTAGTAATTTGCTCTTTACTTAAAACATAAATAGAGGAAGCTGTATCAAATGCTGATTGAGTTCTTTTCATTGCTGAAGTGACTTGAACATCCATTCCCATTAGGGCATCAAGGTCAAGGTTTTCGTAATCAAATTGCTCAGCCATTAGTAAGGGAGAAATAAAGGTTAATGGCAATAAAAAGCGTTGTGATATTTTCAATGAGGTATCCCCTGCACAATCCAAATTCAAAAACAATCGTTGTTTTTGTAAAGCATCTGTTATCACATGATATTAACATAAATTAATGATGTGAAAGCACTTTATATTATTAATAAAATTGATTTTGGAATTTGTTTAGTTTGCTCAAAATAATAAACGTCTTGGGCCAGTTGACCTTTCAGAATTAAAATTCATTCTATCTCGGGGCTATTTTATCTGGTTATTAAATTGGAAAAAGCAAAATACAGATCCTATATTTTAACTCTGTTCCATAGGTAATCATCAAGTATAAGTAGTTTTGAGCCGTCATGGTTTAGCAATGCGTTATAGGCTTAATTATTACTCGCTATTTATATAGATGGCACATTATTAAAATGTGAGTGAATATATCGTTTCTTTAAAGCTATTTTTTGCTTTTGTTATAGGGGGTCGAATACTGGATTTAGCTTCATTAAACCTAGAGGCAAGCAGGTATGATAAAAAGTGGGTTAGTGGATTTACAAGAAGTACTTGATTTAATGCTTGATGCTGTTTGTGTTGTAGATAAGCAAGGTACATTTGTTTTTGTTAGCGCCGCGTTTGAGCGAATTTTTGGTTATCCAGCCAATGAAGTTGTTGGTAAAAAAATGATTAATTATGTTTATTCTGGAGATCATCAAAAAACGCACAATGCAATTGCTTCGCTTTTATCAGGAGAGTTAATAAACCCTCGTTTTGAAAATCGTTGGCTCAGAAAAGATGGACAATTAGTCCACATACTATGGTCTGTTCGCTGGTCTGAAGAACATCAAGTAAGAATTGCAGTGGCTCACGATATTACCGAGCGAAAAGAGATGGAAGAGCAGCTTTATTACATGGCAGGGCATGATGCATTAACGGGTTTACCAAACCGTTCGTTATTAATGGATCGATTGCAAAAAGTAATTGTAAAAGCTCACCGAGATAATCTATTTTTTTCACTACTGTTTATTGATATAAATGGCTTTAAAGCTGTAAATGATACTTATGGTCATAACGTTGGTGATAAGTTGTTGCATAGCATTGCACAGAGGCTGTCGAATGTAATGAGGGAATATGACACTGTAGGGCGTTTAGGTGGGGATGAGTTTTTAATTATTTTAGATAATTTAAAGTCACCAACCGAAAGTGTTGTTATTAGGCGTAAAATTTTAGCTCAATTTAAGGCTGAATTTCAATTGGATGAATTAAGTCTCAATATCTCTCCTAGTATTGGTATTGCCAATTACCCTAATGATGGACAAACTGATCATCAACTCATTAAGTATGCCGATCAAGCTATGTACAAAATTAAAGGCGAAAATGTTGCTAAAGTTATGTAGTCATTTTTATTAATTTAATGTCTATGCTGAACTACTTTTTTTAATATCTTGTTGCCAATTGAGTGCTAAAAAATCAATAAATGTACGTACTAACGTTTGCTGATAACTTCGTGATAGGTACACCGCCCATAGGCTATGGCCAGGTGAATAATAATGCGGCAAGACTTCTACTAGCTCGCCATTTTTTAAGTGTTTATTTGCTAAATCGCAAGGAATATTAGCAATTCCCATCCCCTTAATTGCCGCTTTAACTAAAATGCCCATTTCGTTTGATTGCAAATTCCCCTTAATTGCAACTTTTTGATCATTTGTTGCCGATATTATTCGCCATTTTGTCGCACTACTGTGCACTAGGCAATTATGATTTAGTAAGTCCTGAGGTTTAATTAAGGGGGGCGACTCAGCTAAGTAGTTTGCCGAGGCACATAACACACCATCAATATGCATTAGTTTACGGGCAATATGTTGATCATCAGGTTGTTCAATATAGCGCAGTGCCACATCAACACGTTCGTCTACCAACTGTGATAAGTTATCCGAAAGTACAAGCTGAACATTTGTTTTGGGGTGTAGTTGTAAAAATTGCTCCACTCTTTCAAATAATAAATTTTGACCCAGCCCAATAGGCGATGCAATTCTGATTGTACCAACTAGTTCATTATTATGGCTATGAGCACGACTTTTTAAATCAGAGACTGTACTGAGTATTTGTTGGCAGTAAATTAATGCTTCTTCACCTTGAATAGTTAAACTTACTTTACGTGTTGTGCGATGAAATAATCTCAACGATAACCACTGTTCTATTTCTTGTACGTGACGAGTAACTTGTAAGCGGCTTAGATTTAAGTGCTCAGCAGATTTAGTAAAGCTACCACAGCGGGCAACTTCTACAAAGCTTGTAATTGCAGTAATTTTATCCATTAGTAACTTATTATGAACTAATATATATCGTAACAGTGTGTTTATCACTTAAAAGTGTGCAAGTAAACTAACTTCATTAACTCAATAATAGGATACAGATAATGAAAGTAGCAGTTTTAGGCGCAACAGGCTGGATTGGCAGCACAATCGTACAACAAGCAACTAAGCGCGGTTTAGAAGTGGTCAGCATTGTACGTGACGCAGCGAAAATAACAGATGATACAACTGCCGTTCGCGTATTTGATTTACAAAGCCAAGATAATATTGCTTCAGTACTTAAAGGTATAGATGTACTTATTGCTTCAGTGGGCGGACGTGCAGTAGGTAATCATGAATTAGTTGCACAAACCGCAGAGCGTTTATTAACAGCATTAAATGGAACAAGCACGCGTTTGATTTGGGTAGGTGGTGCGGGTAGCTTAGAGGTTGCACCAGGGGTAACACTTGTATCAACACCTGAATTCCCTGCAGATTACAAAGATGAAGCACTCGCACAAGGTGAAGCATTAAATGTATTTAAAACGACCACTAGTTCTGCTTCGTGGACTTTTGTAAGCCCTGCTGCAGTAATTTATCCTGGTGAAAGTGAAGGTCCTTATCGTATTGGCGGAGATCAGTTTTTTACAAATGAAGCTGGTGAAAGCAAAGTATCAGTCACTGATTATGCAATAGCATTAGTTGACGAAGCACAAAAAGCTGCACACTTAAACCAACGTATCAGTGTTGCTTATTAACTTATATTAAGTTTAAAGCATTTGATTATTTAGATGCTAAGCGCTGGCTCCTAAGGGCAAAATAATTTAATCTGAGAGTATTAATCCCTATTAAATTATTTGTCTTATGAGCCTTCTTTTCTCGCTTGCGTTAGCAAGTCTTCCTGCTTTACCTGAGCCTGTTGCAAATAATGCTGTGGCTAAAGTTATTATTAAAAATCAGCCTTATTTTTTAAGTTTTATGGGATTAGGCCGCGATAAACAGTACTCGTCAGTGCATAACAAAGTGTGGGCGCTTAAAGTTGGCGATTCACAGTGGCAATCTAAAACTGGTGTGCCTTCAAGCTTGCCATTAAAAGGGCGCTTAGCAAGTACCGCAGTTGGTTTAGGTGAGTACGCCTATGTGTTTGGCGGCTATACAGTTGCAGAGGATCATACTGAAGTTTCAAGCCCCGACGTATATAGGTACGACGTAATAAAAGATACCTACACTCATCTTGCAAGCATGCCAGTACCCGTAGACGATAGCGTAGCGCTGAGCTACAAAGCGCGTTACATTTACTTAATTAGCGGTTGGCATAACGACGGCAACGTAAATTTAGTACAAGTATACGACACGAAAAATAATACATGGGAGCAAGCCTCACCATTTTTAGGTGATCCCGTATTTGGTCAAGCTGCCGCTATTAGCGGCAATACAATTGTTGTGTGTGATGGCGTTAAAACACAAGCCAATCCTGATTCGCGTCGCTCGTTTGCAGGCGTAGCACAGTGCTTAAAAGGTACAATAGATTCAACTAATCCACAAAAAATAGATTGGCGCACATTGTCACATCCAACAGGTTCCGCCCACTATCGAATGGCAGCCACCAGCTATAATGGCAATATTTATATGTTGGCAGGTTCTAACAATCCATATAATTACAGCGCAATAGGCTACGACGGTAAACCTGCACCAGCAAGTGATCATGTTTGGCGCTTTAATATCGAAAAAAATGGATGGCAGGTTTTATCACCGGTTGAGGTAAAGAGTATGGATCACCGTGGTTTACTTGAACACAATGGGGTTTTATATCGAATTGGCGGTATTGACAATAAACAGCAAGTAAGTACTAACGTACTGGGTTACGAGGCTGAAAAGTGAACACTCTTTACATCACAGGAGCTGGAGTAAGCGCAGCCAGCGGTATTCCAACCTTTAGAGGGGAGGATGGTTACTGGACCATCGGCAGTAAAAATTATACACCTATGGAAATGGCAACGCGCGCAATGTATAAAAACGCACCGAAAGAGTTTTTGGCGTGGTATTACCATCGGTTTGCAACGTATCGCAACCATGGTCCAAACGACGTACACCATTGGCTGAGTGATAAAAACCTAATTACTCAAAATATAGATGGGCTTGATGGCAAAGCCGGTAATAAAAATTACATTGCTATTCATGGTAGGCTCGATCAAATGACGCTATTTCACCATCAAGGCGATGATGTAACCCCGTTTGCCGCTCCGTGGGAAAAGGTAGATGAAAGCTGCCTGCACGACTCCTTATTTGAAGTGTTTAATATTAAAAACCGATCACCTGAGCTTAATTATTCTTTTAAACCTTTTGTTTTATTGTTTGATGAGTACTACACCGAGCTTTATAGAATTAGCGAAGCGCAAAAACGCATGAGTAATGCCGATAAAATTGTATTTATGGGGACTTCGTTTAGCGTTAATATTACGCAAATGGCGATAGAAATAGCGCGTGATTACAACATTCCCATTGAAGTTGTAGACCCCGAACCGGCTCATATTTTACACCCCAATGTGAGTTATAAAAAAATGACTGCGCTTGAGTATATTCAAAATAACTAAATTAAGTTGGTGATTATGTGTGATAAATACGCTATTTATATTTATTTTACAATTTTATAAAGTATTTCTCCTTCGCTTGTACATTGTTGATCTATAATCTTAACTTATACATTAATCGTCATACTGTAAACATAACAACACTGAAGAGATGTAAATGAGTGATTTAACAGCAATAGCAAACTTATCAATATTATTAGTAGAGCCTTCAGATGTTCAACAAAAGCTTATTATAAAATCACTGACTCAGTGTGGTGTAAAGCAGGTTGAAAAAGCAACATCGCAAGAACAAGCACTAACAATGCTTAATAGTTACCAGCCTGATTTAGTTATTAGTAGTATGTACTTTTCAGACGGTACCGCTGACTCCTTACTACAAAAAATCAGATCAAATCCACTAACAGAAAACCAAGCATTCATGTTGGTGTCAAGTGAGCGTAACAAAAAGTACTTAGAGCAGTTAAGGCAGTCGGGTGTATTAGCTATTTTGCCTAAACCATTTAGTGCTGAAGCTATCACGCGCGCACTTAAAGCTACTTTAGATATTATTAGTGAAGAAGAAGTTGAGCTTGAACACTTTGATATTACTTTATTACGTGTACTTGTAGTTGATGACAGTCGCTTTGCGCGTAAACACATTATTCGCGTACTTGCGGGGATGGGGATACCAGCACCAGTAGAAGCTGAAGATGGCAAACAGGCCATCGAACAATTAAATACACAGTCATTCGATTTGATTGTTACTGATTATAATATGCCTGAAATGGATGGAAAAGAGCTAACCGAAACCGTCAGAGGGTCAAACACCTACTCACATATCCCTATTTTAATGGTGAGTTCAGAAGCAAACGACACCCACTTAGCCAATATTGCTCAAGCTGGCGTTGATGCCATTTGTGATAAACCATTTGAGCCTGCAACAGTTAGAGATTTATTGTTTAAAATAATGTCTTAACTTATAAACTTAAGGCTAGCAGTAAAAATGCATTAGCCTGAGCAGATAAAATTAAAGCAGCGCTTGTTAAAAGTCGCTGCTTTTTTATTATTGGCTAGGTACGTTATAAAGCCCAAACGCCACAAAACATAATATAACTGCAATTGTGGTATCAAATATTCGCCATCTAAATGATGAACTTAATATACTTTTAAGTTTAGGTGCAAAAAGCACTAAAGTGCTGAACCAAATTATTGACCCAACACAAGCACCAAGTGCAAAATGCATTGGGTTTGGTTGTAAAGCGCCAATATTGCCAAGTAATAACACGGTATCTAAATACACATGTGGATTTAGCAAACTGATTGCAAAAGCCGAAAGGGCAGTACTCCACCAGCTTACTTTTTCTACTTGGCTTATTATTAAACCCGAAGTCCCTTTAATCGCTCGCATTGCAGATCCATACGCTAAGTACAATAGCATCGCAATACCGCCCCATGTTAACCAAGGCAGTAATCCTGGTAATAACTGCTGTAATTCATTTGCTGCAAATACACCTATTAAAATAAGAGTCGCGTCGCAAATAATGCATACCGTGGCTAAAACCAATCGATTAGCGCCAGCCATGCATTGGCTTAAAATCCAAATATTTTGCGCGCCAATGGCAATAATTAAACTTAGCCCCAGCATCACACCCGATAAAAACGACATACTATAAATCTACTCAACTATTCAATGCCTTGCAGGGTATTGGTAATTCTGTTACAAATCCAATGAATATATTTAGGGTTATATGCGTAAAACTCATGATTGATTATCAACTACTCAATGCACTGTCGGCGGTTATTAGTGAAGGCGGGTTTGAAAAAGCCTCTAAAAAGCTATTTATTACGCAATCGGCAGTAAGTCGGCGTATTCATCAACTCGAAGCCAAACTTGGAGAGCCTGTAATAATTAGGACGCAGCCACCGCGCCCAACCGCTCTTGGCAAGCGTTTACTTAATCATTTACAACAAGTCCTGCAGTTAGAAGTTGCTTTAAACGTAGATGCACTTAACGAGCACTCCAGCTTAAACACACCTCTTAGTGTAAAGTTGGCTGCCAATGCTGACTCACTAGCCACATGGTTGCCAGAAGCGCTAGCCATACTAGATACAGAATCTGATTGTAAATTTAGATTTGAAGTGATCTCAGAGGATCAATCCATCGCCCATAAAAGAATGAAAGACGGCGAGGTAATGGTATGTATTAGCTCATCTTCTGAGCCTGTAAATGGCGGTTTAGCGAGCCCATTAGGCGCTATACGTTACAAGGCAATTGCGAGTCCTGACTTTATTAAACAGCATAACCTCACTTCGCTTACGCAATTGGCGCAGGTACCTTGTTTAGTTTTTAGTGAATATGACAAGCTACAGCACCAGTTTTTAGCCGATATTAACGCCTCAACGCCAGAGTATATACATATATATCCCTCATCAGAAGGATTTAAACAAGCCATGATAGCAGGCCTAGGCTATGGTTTATTGCCGACTTTGCAGCTTGGTGATTCCCTGCAAAAAGGGGAGTTAGTTGACTTATTTCCAGAGTATTATATTGATACGCCTTTGTATTGGCATTATTGGCAAAGTGAAAGCCCGCAACTTAAAGCACTGCGTAAGTTTGCAATGCAAGTTGCGGCTAACCGATTAGAACCAATTTAAAGGTGTTTATAACTGCCCTAATCTATAAATGAGTAATGCCGTTTTTTTAATGTTTTTATCAAGGCTGCTTAAATCGGCTGTTTCGTTTTTGGTGTGTGCGCCGCTGCCCATTAAGCCCAAACCATCAAGTGCCATATCAACATGCTTTGCCGCAAACGAAATATCAGCCGCGCCAGCATTACGTGGGTTTGCTGCTACTACTTTGTTGAAGCCTAAATCGTGGCTTGCATCGCTGTAAAGTTCTAATAGCTTTTTATTGCCATCAGTTAATGCCATTGGCGGGTAACCATCTTCAAAAATAAGTTCAGCTTTACTACCATTTAAACTGTTGCTAGCAATGAGTAGCATTGATTTTTTTGCGTTTTCGAATTGTTTTGGTGAAAGTGCGCGTAAATCACCTGCAACATGCACGGATTGTGCTATTACATTACTTTTACCAAATGCCGTTGCTGACGAATTAGCACTGTCGTAATCGGCATTTGTACCGCCCACAATAAGCCCTGGATTAAATGTTAAATTAGGTTGCGTGGCAAGTTGCTCTCTAAAATCATTTAAAATGCGTGATGCTTCGTAAATAGCGCCATAACCCACGCTTTCGCTAAATATTTGTGACGAATGCGCTGCATTTGCCGTTACGTTTAGCGTCCAGCCGGTATAACCACGGCGCGCCGCCATAGCTGTTTTTATATTGTTATCGCCATTTTCATAGCCAAGCGCTACGTCAGCCCAAATTGCTGCATCAACAATAGCTTGTTTAGATAAGCTAAGCGGGCGACCGCTGCTTTCTTCATCGCCAGTCAGCAATACTTTTATGCTTACATTTTCGAGTAAATTAAGGGCTTGTAAGCTTTTAAGTGCGGTAATTATTATCGTGTTACCGCCTTTCATATCGGCAACGCCTGGGCCACTTGCTGTATCGGCATCAAGTTCTTTGTAGGTAGTAAAGTTATCGTTTTTAGCAAATACCGTATCTAGATGGCCGATCATCAGTATTTTTATTGCATCGGGGTTTTTACTCTCATGGGTTGCCAGTACATGTCCTGCGCGGTTAAACGCACTGCCATCCAGCCATTCTACTTTAAAACCAATGGCTTTAAGCTGCTCGCTTGTCAGCGCACCTACTTTTTTTACACCTTCAATATTAAGCGACCCGCTATTAATATTTACGGCTTGCTCTATTTCTTTAAGTGCTTGAGGAATGTTTTTATCGACCTGTTTTACTATTTCACGCTCGTTTTTATCAAGCGCTGCATGGCTTGTAAGCGGTAGGGTACTAGCAAGTGTGAGGATAAGTGCATGGCTAAATTTTAAAAATGACATAACAGCATAATGAGTGAGAAATAAGAATATTTAATATGAAGTAAAAATCCAAAGTATTCAATAGAAGTAGATTGTGATTGTTAACTAATTTTATAAGTAATAACGAGTTACAAGTTTAAGGGGGACAGGGGGGGGCGCGTTATTGGTTTAAACACAAGTATTTAAGAGATAACCAACTAGCTAATAATTAAGCTGTGCAACTAAAGAGCAATTTGCCTGATATTACTGATCTCCACCATTTTGGAGTTTTGCTGCATTTAGGAAAGGAAAGTCGAAGCTAACTATTTACAAATACTTATTTTATAGCTAGGGTAAAACCATTGTAATATAAAGACATTTATTGGTTTGTAAAACGACGAATGTCGTAGACTAAATTTTCAGCTTACTAAGGGAAATATGGAACATTTCGTAGAACTAGTTAAAGCATTAGCATGGCCTGTTGCAGTTATTTGGATTGCATACATATTTCGTGTTGAAGTACGCCAGTTATTGGGGCGGGTATCATCTTTTAAATATAAAGATGTTGAAGCAAGCTTTGAAAAGAGTCTAAGTAAAGCTGAGAATAGTGCTAAAAATATTGCCAAGCCTAAAGTAAATGAATCTGAAACTGACTTAAGTCAAAAAGAACAATTACTTCGTATTGCTGATGTTTCTCCAAGAGCAGCCGTCGTCGAAGCATGGACATTAATTGAAACGGCAGCAATGAAAAGCGGACTCTCGACTGGTACAGCAATTAAACGAACTAATCCTAAAATGATTTTGGATCACCTGTCAGCATCTGGTAAGTTTTCACCTGATAGTTTGGAATTAATTAATCAATTACGACAAATCAGAAACAAAGCAAGTCACTTACCTGATTTTGCCGTCAAACAGTCAGAAGCAGAGCGTTATTTAGACTTGGCAGTTAAGAGTGCAGCTGTTATTGGTGCAACCGTAATTTAGCAACCATTAAAAAAATAAAGTGACTGTCCTGCTAAATCACTGTGGTGAATATAGGGATAAATAAATTGACCTTACGGGGTCAACGGAGGCAAGCGAAAGTGAACGCCCAATGGCAACTGTATTGCCTTGTTCATAATATAGAAAAGCTGCAAAACACGATGCATTAAGAGAGGCAACCCCTTTTGAGCCAAAATAAAGCCACTGAAACACCCGTAAATCCCTCCAAAACTCGAATAAAACCCACACTAAACACTTTTTAATATTCTGCGTAAAAACACAGTAATCAATTGAACCAAAATAGGAACTCAGCTATGGTTTGTTTATCAATAAAAATAAATAAAAAACGAGTTAATCTACAGGCTCGTTATGCATCTTTCGTATTTTGTTCCTAAATTAATTATGAGTATTATTTATGCCTGTATTTATTAGCTATTCACATGAAAATAAAGAGTTCGTTGACCAATTGGCAATGCAATTGGTACAACAAAATGTACACATCTGGCTTGATCGTTGGGAATTAAGTTTAGGTGATTCAATTATTGATAAAGTCCAAGATGCGGCTGATGGGGCAAGTGCTTTATTAGTTATTTTATCAAATGCCTCAGTGGCTTCTGAATGGTGTAAAAAAGAACTTTCAGCTGGATTACTACGCGAACTTGAAGAGAAACGAGTTGTTGTAATGCCTGTTTTGTTAGAAGACTGTAAAGTTCCGCTTTTTGCTCGTGGTAAGCTTTATGCTGATTTCCGCTCAAATTTTGATGATGGTTTAAAAACAGTTATTGATGGCATTGCAAAAGTTACTAATCCTTTTATGAATCGTATTAGCGCACCTGAATACCATACTGATTGGTCTATAGATTGGGGTGATGTGAATGGTAATTTTGCATTAATAATTAATTTTGTAGAACAAGCAAAGGATCAACCATTTACGGTATTAACAAATATTGAGCTACTAGCATCTCCTGCTGCGACGCTAAAGTATCATCAGATATCTCAAGCTGAAAATGAAGAAGTTGCACGGGCTTCAATTATTACAACCGTCCATAATTATTTGTCACGTAAAAGCGATCTAAAACCTAGATTGTCTTCAGAATATGAAAATGTTGAAAGACTTGAAATACCTGGTGATGAGGTACATGAAATATATTCTCTACGAATTGGCACAAGACGCTTAGGCGAAGATACGGGTAAGGATATTTTGGTGAATGTTTCAAACCTTATTTTGCAAGCTCATGAGCACATGACTAGCGTGTTGAAAAGTCCCGTAACAGAAGTATAACAATAGTTTTCAAGTGGACATTTTACCGCGCACCATCGCTTCGCGATTTTAGCACACAGTAAATTGCAGCTTAAAACGGAGTTATGTAACTCATTAGCTTAGTTCATCATTCATATTTCTTATTATTGGTAGTTAAAATGTTAGGTCCAAAATATTCTGTAGAAGCACAAAAAGGGGAATTAGGTGTTCAGCGAGTTTCAAATATAATCTTTGAAAATTTAGGTTGGATCTTCAAAAGAACCCCTCAAGAGTTTGATTTTGGAATAGATGGCCAAGTTGATTTGGTAGATATTAACGGTACCGTTACGGGTCAAACTTTTGCAGTTCAAATAAAATATGGTAAGTCTTTCCTAAAAGAAAAAAATAGATGGGGATATATTTACCGTGGAGAGCTGAAACATATAAATTACTTGTTAAATTACCCATTACCTGTATTTATCATGTTATGCGATCCTGATTCAAATGATGTTTATTGGGAGTTATTTGATGTTGCTAAAACAGATAGAACACCTGCGGCATGGAAAATGTCTATTTCCAAGAAACAAGTTTTGGCGGATAGCAAAAAATCAATTACTTCTTTGTTGCCTGATGTTACTGATCACACAGATGAGTTGGAAAAATATTGGCTCATCAATGATGTTATAACTAAACATACAGATAGCTTTCACATAATTATTTCAAGAGAATGGATTGAATCAAGTGATATATCAGAAGTCGCAAGTCAATTTGATAGATTTCAAGTTTCTCGGGAATTAGCATTTAAAAAGAAAAGTAACGTTGAAGTTTCATTTTACGGGTATGAATCAGACCCTCGTGAATTATTTGAAATTCCAGAAGTAGTACACTTTTCAAAAATATTAGCTGAGAAGTTACCTTTATTTTTTTATTGTGACCCTTCGAGCAATTTATGTGGTTTAAAGTCAATAGCGCTGTGTTGCGCCAAAGCACAGCTTATTAATAGCATTCCCCCCCAAGTCAAAATCGACAAGCATGCACTTATACAATTTGTTCATAAACAGCATGAGCTGCTTAATAAAGTAACTGATTGGCTAGAAATGACAGGAGATGAAAATGAGGAAATTTGTATTCCTATATATGAGCTTCTTGGAATGGCGTAAAGTTACATAACAACATGCCCTGAGGTGGACAGCAAGCGCTAAAGCTCACTTTCCACCGCAAATTTTAACAGCGGTGATCCCTTACTTTTCAAT